>NZ_JAAKYZ010000004.1 GCF_015229955.1 Campylobacter concisus | reverse complement strand
TTTAGGAAGTGGTTGGTTAAGAGGCCTTCGATCTTGCCACCAAGCGGGCAGGCTTTAGGTGAGTCAGAGTGGATCTTAAAAAGTTTTTCTTTATCATTTACTGCGTTAAAAATTTGAAGGAGGGTTAGGTGTTGGGGGAGTATTGCTGGCTTGAGATGTAGTGTTTGTGGGGCTGGGGTGTTTAGGTATCAAATAGTTATGTCAAGCATGTGATGTTCACTAGGCACTATTTCCTCACTATCTGCTATATCGTCCAAATTTTCTCCGTCACTATCTCTTGAATTTTGTTTTTCGCTCTCAAACTCACTTGCCTCTTCTTCATTTTTTTGGCGTTCATGTTCCTTTTCAGGGTCTATTTTATAAGACTCTTCCATCGGACGAACCTCTTTGATCTCTTCACTTTGTTGCGAGGCAAGCTCAGCTGCCATCAAAGACTGCATATCAAATCTAGCTTGTTGATTTGCATGCACTTGCGATACTACTGGTGCGTTTTGATTTATAAAGTTACTATTTCCTAAAGGTGTTACAGCCATTTTTTAGCCTTTATTTATGATGATAGTTTTATAGTTCGTATAAGTGACATTTGCACCGTTTTCACGTTTTAAATTTCCGCGTTTGGTATAGTCCACCTCGTATTTGCCAGCCCCTTTTACGCTAAATTCCACGCAAAATTTAGCAGCCATTTCTAGCACGTCTTCTGGCACTTTGCTCTTGTTTGTCTTGATGATGACATGGGCGCTTGGGGCGTCTTTTAGATGAAGCCAAATATCATCTTTTTTAGCAAGATCAAGCAAATTTATATTGCCTTTTTCATTTCTACCAACTAGTATTTTAAATTCTCTAACGTAAAAAATTTCGGTATTTTCACTCACGTCTTTTACGTGGCGTTCTCTTTGTTTTGCCTTGTTTTTTGGGCTTAAAATTTCAAGCTCATAAAGACTGTTCGCTTCTTTTAAAAGAGATTTTAATCCTTCAAAAAACTCGATCTTTTCGCTTAAATTTCTCTTTTCTATCTCCACGCCAAGGGCTTTTGCGCGAAGCTTTTTTGATCTTGTGTAAAATTCATTTGCGCTGTTTTTTGGGGTATCGCTAAGAGTTAGTTTTATCTCGTTGCCATCAAAATCTTTCAGGCAAATTTCTCTCTCATAACCCTTAAAATTTCCCAAATTTGCAAGCAAAAGCGATCCTAAATTCGCAGCTTCTTCACTCTTTCTCATCAGCTCATCTTTGTTTTCAAGTGAGTTTAAAATTTCGCTCATGCTATCTATCTTTTTTTGCACGCTTGTAAGCTTCGCCTCTTTTAAGCCAGCTATCCTGGACTCATTTACTCTAGCTGCTTCGCTTTTAAAAAATGCCTCAAAATCTATTATTTGCTCACAAGGCTTTTCTTTGATAGCGATGGCTGGAAGCTGCTTTAAAACTTCGCCGGTTTCTATTTTGCGGTAGCCATTATCGATATGTCTTAACGCCTCGATTATTACGTTATTTTCATCGGTTATCACAGCATTTGTAAAGCGCCCAGTAAATTCAAGATAGAGGATGAAATCTTCACTTTTATATGAGCCGCTTTGCGTGCAGATAAATTTTAAAATTCTATTATCTTTTAAGCATTCAACGCTTTTTATATGCGAGGCATTAAAGCGCTTTTTTAGGACATTATCAAATGGTGCTTGATAAATTTTTGCTTCTTTTAACTCGTCATCTTTGTAGATAGCGGAGTTTGATTTATTTAGATCAAAGATGATCTTCTCGCCATTAAATTCGATCAAAATAGCCATATCATTAATGCGTTTTGCTTGGTTTATCTTTGTAAAATTTGATAAATAACTTGCTATTTGAACTAAATGTGCGTACTTCATGTGGGGATTATATCAGAAATGTTGCAAAAATGTTTTAATAAAAGCTTTATCGCTAGCTATGAAAGAATAGTAAAAATCTGTTTTCTGATCCATGTTTAATTTTTCCAAATGTTTTATTTGTAATGTTACTAAAATATAAATTTTTCGTAAATTTTTTTCATAAAAATTTAAAATATATTTTTATATAATGATAACTATTTTTATAATATTAAATTTTCTTTAAGGGATGATTAATGAATAAATTTCGCATTAGTGCGGTGCTTTGTTTTGCTATTTCTGCTTTAAATGCTACTGATGTAAGCTTGGATGGGATCAGTGTAGAAGATAGCGCAGACGATGGTTACAGAGCCACAACGAGTGAGGTGGGCAAGACAAATACGCCAATTCTTGAGATACCACAGACAGTAAACGTCGTAACGCAACAACAGCTAAAGGATAAAAAGCCAGAAAATTTAATGGAATCGCTTCAAAACGTAAGTGGTGTTAGCTATGCGAATACAACTTCAGGAAATTTTGATGCGGCTTTAAAGCGTGGCTTTGGTGGCGGACGTGACGGCTCTATAATGCGTAATGGTGTATCAGCTGGTGTGACGCACAACTTTAATGCAACTGTACAAAGCGTCGAGGTGTTAAAGGGCCCAGCAAGCTTGCTTTACGGCGTTCAAGATGCCGGCGGTATCATAAATCTAGTAACTAAAAAACCGCTTTATGAAAATAGCAATGAAATTTGGCTTGGCACCGGTAATAAAAAGTATAGAGATTTTGGCTTTGATTCAACTGGAGCTTTGGGTGAGAGCGGTTTTGCATATAGATTTATATTTGATTGGTCGGGTAAGGATTATTGGAGAGAGTATGGCGAATATAAAAATTTACTCATCGCTCCAAGTATAAGTTATAAAGGCGACGACTATCGTATTGATGCTGCCTACTCCCATACAAAATACACCGACCCCGCAGATCGCGGCATGTATATGCTAGAATCAGGACAAATTTTAGACATAGATAAAAAAGTCAGATTAGATGAGCCATTTAACGAAATAGATGGCAAAGTAGATACTTTTGATCTAAGTTTTGAGAAAAATTTTGGCGAGAATTGGCTATTAAAGGGAGCTTATGCATTTTCACGCTCACTACATGAATACGGACAAGCTCGCATTATGAATATAAATTTAGCTAGCGGAATCGCAAAAAGACGTATGGAGTGGTATGAAGATTTTGAGCATAAGACCCATGCTGGATCACTTACATTAAATGGCATAGTAGAAACTGGAAGTATAACTCATAATCTCTTATTTGGAGTAGATGCTAAAGAGTATCTAAGACAACGTCCAGAAGCTCGTCAGATCGAAGCAAACGATGCTAGAAATAATATAAATATCTACTCACCGATCTATGGCAGAGTTAGCGTAGATGACATCAAAAGTAGAGGCGCTAGCAAAAAGACGCAATACCACAAACTAAAAACGATCGGTACTTACGCACAAGATAGTATAAATTTAACCGATAGCTTAATATTTGTAGCGGGACTAAGGTATGAATACTACAATCAAATAGTAGGCGATCAAAACAGATATATTGCCAGACCTTTGCCTTTTACTAAAAGTATAGATAAAAGTGGTGGCAAGCTGCTTTATAATGTCGGACTTTTATATCTACTAACTCCTGAGTGGTCAGTTTATACTAGCCATTCTCAAAGCTTTAAGCCACAAACTTCTATCGGCAGCAAAGGTGCTGTCTCATTAGAGCCAGAAGAGGGAAAATCTATCGAATTTGGAACAAAATTTCAAAACAATAGCATAACCGCAATGGCAGCTGTATTTAATATCGATAAGAAAAATATTATAAATAATGTAAATAATATATCATATACGAGTGGTAAAGCAAATTCTAGAGGAGTAGAGTTTGATTTTAATGGACGTATTACAGATGGACTTAGCATAAGTTCAAGCTATACCTACACCAAAACTAAACTAAAAGAAGATAGAAATATGGCTTGGAAGGTGGGTAGGCCACTTGAGGCTACTCCAAAGCATCAAGCGAGTTTATTTGCTAATTACGATTTTACCCATCTTGGCGTAAAAGGTCTAAGAATAGGTGGTGGCGCCAGGTATTTTGGCTCTTGGTATACTTATAATCAACAAAAAAGCTCAGCAGCTTATGGAAGCTTTTATAAATTACCACATGCTATTACTTACGATGCTTTTGTTAGCTATACAACTAAAATTTCAGGCTATGAGACAGTTTTTGCATTTAATGTGAAAAACCTAACCGATAAACTTTACTACGTAACAGCATCATCTGGAACCGACTCTTCAGTGCTGCCTATCACCCCAGGTTATGCTCGTCAGTTTATGCTAACAGCTAGCGTTAAATTCTAAATTTACTAGGCCTTTTGGCTTAGTAAATTTTCTTTAAATTTAGCAATTTTCGTTAAAATCGCCTCAAAAATTTAAAGGAAATTTATGAAACAAACTATCACCGAGAAAATATTTTCAGATCACGTTGGCAAAGAGGTGGGCGCAGGAGAGATCATCGAAAGCAAGATCGATATGATCATAGGTAACGACATCACGACGCCTATCTCGATCAAGCAGTTTGAGCGAAGCGGCGCTAAAAAGCTAGCTAACCCAGATGGCTTTGCCATCGTGATGGATCACTACATCCCTACAAAAGATATCCTAAGCGCAAATCAAGCCAAAATTTCACGCGAATTTGCCTACAAACACGACCTTAAAAACTATTTTGATGAAAAAGATATGGGTATCGAGCATGCGCTTTTGCCTGAAAAGGGGCTAGTCATCCCAGGCGACGTCATCATAGGCGCAGATAGTCACACCTGTACGCACGGCGCTCTTGGAGCGTTTAGCACTGGTATGGGCAGTACCGACCTAGCTTATGCGATGATCACTGGCAAAAACTGGTTTAAAGTGCCTGAGAGCATCAAGGTCATCTTTAAAGGCAAGCTTGATAAGCACGTTTATGGCAAGGATCTCATCCTTGAGATCATCCGTCAAATAGGCGTTGATGGCGCACTTTACAAGGCGCTTGAGTTTAGTGGCGAGGTGATAGAGGGCCTTAGTATGGATGATAGATTTTCAATGTGCAACATGGCGATCGAGGCTGGTGCAAAGAGCGGTATCATTGCGGTTGATGAGATCACAAAAGAGTTTTTGAAAGATAAAAATTTACGCGATAAACCAAAATTTTTCTACTCAGACGAGAGCGCAAAATACGACAAAATTTTAGAGATCGATGTGACCAATCTTGATCCAGTCATCGCATATCCATTTTTACCAAGCAACGGCAAGAGCGTAAGACAAGCGGTTCGTGACGATTTAGCCATTGATCAAGCATTTATCGGTTCATGTACGAATGGCCGCCTAGGCGACCTTCGAATCGCAGCACAAATTTTAAAAGGCAAAAAAGTAGCCCGCAAAACAAGGCTCATCATCACTCCAGCGACGCAAAAGATCGCAAGAGCTGCCGAAAAAGAGGGCTTAATCGACATTTTCATCGAAGCAGGAGCGGTCGTGAGCAATCCAACTTGTGGCGCTTGTCTTGGCGGATATATGGGAATTTTAGGTGCAAATGAACGCTGTATCTCAACAACAAATAGAAATTTCGTAGGCCGTATGGGCGATAGAACGAGTGAAATTTATCTAGCCAACTCAGCAGTTGTAGCAGCCTCAGCCATAGCAGGTAAAATCGCCGATCCAAGGGACTTATAGGCGTTAGCTTTTAAGTATCTTTGAATGAGTTAGAAATTTTCAAACTTCGATAAACTAGATGTTTTATCTTGTGTGAAAATTTCGTCACAACATCCAAATCTATCTTGGAATCTTACCGCTCTAGGCTTGTTTTTACATAATCAAATAAAATTTAAAAGTATCTCTTCTAAAAAAAGCTTTTATTCTTCTAATTGACAAAATTGAGTTAATTCTTTGTGAAATATCAAAGAAATTTGAAGAGTTTGTATAAAATAAATTTAACCAGCAAATCCAGCTATTTTTACAAATTTGCCGGTTTTTAGCGCATTAAAACGCTGTTATCGTAGCCAAAAGACCAAAGATTATGCCTGGGAAGTTTGCAGCAGAAAGTGGATAGTCTTTTTTAGTTTTTAATAGACCGTAACTTGTCCAGATTGTGCAGTTTAGTGCGGCTGCCAGTGGCTGTATAAAAGGCGTCTTGTTGCCGTCAAGGTTGCCCATTATTTGTGGGATGTATGAAAAGTACATAACAATTGATAGGCAAGTGCCGATCCAGCCTAAAATTTGTAGATTTTTTTCGCTCATTGCTTCTCCTTAAAATAAAAGCGCCATTATATCTTTTTTAATCGTAGCAAGTAAATGTACAAAATAGCCAGATTTTTACTGCGATTAAGATGGTTTTAGTAAAATTGAGCATTTTAAAAGGATAAAAATGCCAGATATAGTATATGACAAAGCAAAATGGCATTGGGGTGCGAAAGATGCGCCGACTGATATACCGCATGAAAACGGTGCGACACACATTGCATTTTTCTTTCGCTGGTGCATGGAACACAAATTTTATTCGAAGGAATTTGCGGCAGATTTTGCGGACGATATAGCACAGATGGACGAAAATTTTAACTATCGTCAGTATCTTTTTGACGCTATGGACGGCGTACTTGGAAGTGCGGAGCTAAATACTGCTGGTAAAGCCTTTGCAAAAGCTTACTATACGACTGATCGGACAAAATTCGCCAAAATATATGGTTGGTATTTGCAGGATTATACGGATTTTGTTTCGAAAAAATTTGGTGAAAAATACTTTGATAACGCCTATTTTTATATAGAAAACTCACAAGAAAACTATGCCTTGATCAAAGCTATCATAGATCATCGCTACGAGGAATTTTTAACAATGAAAAGGGTAAAGCAGGCTTAAAATTTCACAAGTAGCATAAACAAAAATAAGTTTTTATCGCATATTTTTGGTAGATCAAAGCCGCTTTTAGCTAAATTTAGCCTCATAACTTTCTTAAGGGAAAAGATGCAAACTTGCGTGATTTTAGCAGGTGGCAAAAGCTCGCGTATGGGGCAAGATAAGACACTTTTGCCATTTGGTGGTTTTAAGACGCTTACTCATTATGAGGTTGCGAAATTTAGCAAAGCTTTTGACGAAGTTTATGTAAGCTCAAAATTTGAGAAATTTAGCCCGCCACTAAAGCTTATAAAAGATGAAAATAGCGATAGCTATTCGCCAATGCTCGCACTTTACTCCATTCTTAAAAATTTTGATCATAGCATTTTTGTGATACCAGCTGATATGCCATTTTTTGATCTTTCTAGCCTTAAAGAGCTTGCTAAATTTAAAGATGAATTTGATATGGTTGTGGCCAGTGATAATGAGCACATTCACTCGCTTTGTGGTTTTTTTAGCCCAAGGCTTGTCACTTTGGCTCATGAGTTTTATTTAAAAAATGAGCATAAAATCGGACTTTTGAGAAAAAGCTGTAAATGCAAAGTCGTAAATTTTAAAGATAGTGAGCAGTTTTTTAACGTTAATTTCCCTGACGAATACGAAATGGCAAAGAAAATTCAAGAAAAGAAGATAGATGATGAGTAAAATTTTATTATTTTTAAGCCTTAGCCTTAGTTTTTTGATGGCAAGTGGGCTGGACGATTTTAAAAGAGCACAAGAGCTGGAACAAAGTGGTGACATAAAGGCTGCGATGCAAATTTATAAAGAGCTAGCCAAAAGCTCTTTAAACGAGCAAAACGTGATGCAAAATGTGCAAGTAAGCGAGCCAGCGCCAAGAGAGGCAAAGCTAAAGCAAGCCGATCTTTTAAGAGAAGATAAAAGTGGTAAAAATTTACAAAATGCACTAGGCATCGAGCTTTATAAATTTAACTACCTTTTGCCAGTAACTTATGCTAAAAATGTGCCAAACGATGAGCGAAAGAGCGTTGAAACTAAGTTTCAAATAAGCCTTGCAAAGCCGTTATTTTATGACCTGTTTGGACTTAGAGAGAGCCTTGTAGCAGCCTATACGCAGACATCTTGGTGGCAGATAACAAGAACTTCAGCGCCGTTTCGTGAGACAAACTATCAGCCAGAAATTTTTCTAAATTTTGCTTCGCCAAAATATTTGGAGCAAATAGGTGTTAAAAACCTAAAATTTGGACTTTTGCATGAGTCAAATGGACGAGATGGTAGCAATTCAAGAAGCTGGAATAGAGCTTATGCGCAAAGTGATTTTGTTTTTGGCAAGCTTAGCATTTCACCAAGAGCTTGGATGGTAGTGGGCAATAAGGGCGATAATAAAGATATATTAAAATACATAGGACACGGCGATGTAAGGCTTAGCTACAACCTTAATGATCACATTTTTAGCCTAATGCTAAGAAATAACTTACATTTTGATAAAACAAATAAAGGTGCTGCTGAAATTTCATATATGTTTCCTATCTTCTCAACAGGAGTTTATGGCTATTTGCAGTATTTTACGGGATATGGCGAGAGTTTGATTGATTATAATAGACATACTGATAAATTTGGTCTTGGTTTTGTTATTTTAAAATAAGCTAAAAATTTTAAGCTTATAAAATGGCTAAATTTAGGCAAACAGTTATAAATTTACTCAAATATGTCAAAAAAATTTAATTAATCAAAAAACTTAAAAATATTAGAAAAAATACAAGCAAATTTTGCTAAAATCTTAAGCAAAATCTCAGAGCAAAGGAGTTTTTATGAGCGGAATCTCACTAATTGTCTGTTTTGTTGTAGCCATCATACTTATGATCGTTATGATCTCTAAGCTAAAAGTGCATCCATTTTTGGCACTTATGAGCATTTCTTTGGTTCTTGCGATCGTCGCAGGCATCGATCTATCCAAGATCCCAGCGATGATAGGTGTTGGCTTTAGTGGCACATTTAAGAGTATCGGTATCGTTATTATCTTTGGAACGATCATCGGTACCGTGCTTGAAAAAACGGGAGCTGCTTTAAAGCTAGCTGATATGGTTGTTAAGCTAGTTGGACAAAAGCGTCCAGAGCTTGCTATGCTTATAATGGGCTGGGTTGTTGGCATTCCGGTATTTTGCGATAGTGGATTTGTCGTTTTAAACTCTATTCGCGAGGCACTTTATAAGAAAATTTCAGCAAGCCCAGTCGCGATGTCAGTCGCACTTAGTGGCGGCCTATACGCATCTCACGTCTTCATCCCGCCAACTCCTGGCCCAATAGCAGCTGCAGGAACACTTGGTCTTGGCGGAAATTTACTCCTTGTCATCATCATGGGAACAGTCGTTTCAGTGCCTGTGTTGATAGCTGTTTATTTCTTTTCAAAGAGTGTTGGCAAAAGTGTGACTATCAGCGACAAAGATGCTGACGCTACCATCACAGCTACCTACGAAGAGCTTTTAAAGAAATTTGGCACGCTACCTAGCGGATTTTTGAGCCTTGCTCCTATCATCATGCCTATCATTTTTATGGCGATCGGCTCTATTGTCGATGTTTTAGCAAAACAAGGCATGTTTGATAAAACGGCTCTCTTGCCAAAGATACTTTTATTTTTAGGAAATCCTATCATTGCTCTTGCAATCGGCGTGATCTTTTGTGTATTTTTATTGGTCGAAGCCAGAAAGATAAGAGAATTTGACCACATCACGAACGAGTCTTTAAAGATTGCTGGTCCTATACTCTTTATCACAGCAGCTGGCGGTGTTTTGGGTAATGTCATCACTGAGGCTGGCTTTGTAAATTTCATAAAAGAAAATGCAACCGCCATAAAAGCGATAGGAATTTTCTTCCCATTTATCATCTCAGCCGTACTAAAAACCGCTCAAGGAAGCTCGACCGTGGCTATCATCACGACAGCATCTATCATGGGTGCATTTAGTGCCGACAACTCGCTCATGCATACACTTGGCTTTACGACCGAGCTTTCAGCTGCACTTTGTGTCATGGCGATAGCATCTGGTGCGATGTGCGTATCTCACGCAAATGACAGCTACTTCTGGGTTGTGACAAATTTTAGTAAGATGAGCGCAGAACAAGGATATCGCACACAAACAGCTATGACGTTTATAATGGGCATCGTTGGTATAATTAGCGTTTACATATTATCTTTGGTGCTTTTATGAGAATTTTAGTTGCGATTGATTCATTAAAAGGCTCGCTTAGCTCGCTTGAAGCGGGCCTTGCTGTAAAAGAAGGACTAGAAGAGATTGGCTGCGAGGTCGTTGTCAAGCCTATCGCAGATGGTGGCGAGGGTAGTGTAGAGGCGATGGCTGATGCACTTGGTGCGAAATTTATAGATACGATAGTTAAAAATCCACTTGGAATTGAAATTTTAGCTAGATATGCACTAAAAGATGACCTTGCTATACTTGAAATGTCAAGTGCTTCTGGCCTTACACTCATAAATCCAGATGAGAGAAATCCACTAAAAACTAGCACATTTGGCTTTGGTCAGATGATAAAAGATGCCATTGCTAAAGGCGCTAGAAAATTTATCATAGGTATCGGCGGAAGCGCGACAAATGACGCTGGTACAGGTATGCTTAGTGCACTTGGCTTTAAATTTTATGATAAAGATGGTGCTTTACTTGAAGGAAAAGGCGAGAATTTAGCCAAAATTTATGAGTTTACAGATGAAGAGGCACTAAAAGAGCTAAAGGATTGCGAATTTTTAATCGCCTGCGATGTAGATAATCCGCTTTATGGCATGAATGGAGCAGCCCATGTTTATGCCCCTCAAAAGGGTGCAAATGGTCGCATGGTAAAAGAGCTTGATGATGGGCTAAAACGCTTTGCAGCTCTTGTAAAGGAAAAGACTAATAGCAAATTTCACACACAAAAAGGTGCTGGTGCCGCTGGCGGACTCGGTTTTGCATTCGTGGCATTTCTAGGAGCGAAACTTCGCCCAGGTATTGAGATCATTACACAGACTATTGCTCTTGAGGATGAGATCAAAAAGGCTGATCTAGTCATCACTGGTGAAGGCCGTATGGATTTTCAAAGCTCAATGGGCAAGACACCAACTGGGGTTGCAAAACTAGCCAAAAAGTATCATAAGCCAGTGATCGCATTTGCTGGAAGCGTACAAAAATGCGCCAAAGATTGCCATAAAAATGGGATTGATGCCTATTTTTGTATATTAAATGAGCCAGTGAGTCTTGAAGAAGCGATGAGAAAAGATGTCGCGATTAGAAATTTAAAGATGACAGCAGAGCAAGTCATTCGCCTTTATATGCTAAACTACAAAGCATAAATTTAAGAAGATAGAAGTTTATTTTCTATCTTTTTCCCACTTCTTTCTAAATTTTACTATCCAAATTCTATCTTTTAAGTGCTACAAAAATTCTCAAAATTTAATACATTTTGCAAAAATATAAAATAAACTTTAGAAAAAATATTTACTATGTTAAAATAAGAAAAAATTCTAAAAAGAAAGGAGAATTTTTTATGCAACAGACCTTAAATTCTCGTCGCAGCTTCATTGCAGCTGCAGGATTATTTTTTGCTACGACCGCACTAAAGGCTGCACCAAAGGACTTTAGTAGTAGTGGTGTTCGCTACGGCATGGCGATAGATCTAACAAGATGTGTTGGATGTCAGTCATGTACTATGAGCTGTATGTTAGAAAACGACGTTCAGCCAGGCGCTTTTAGAACCATTGTTTCCGAGTACGAGGCAAGAGATAAAAGCGGTAAAATGGCAGTCATTGCGTCACTTCCAAGGCTTTGCAACCACTGCAACAATCCAGCCTGTATTAGCGTTTGTCCAACTGGTGCTAGCCATCAAAGAAGTAATGGCATAGTAAAGATTGACACAAAAGAGTGCATAGGCTGTGCGCTTTGCGTAGAGGCCTGTCCATATCACGCAAGATATCTTAGCCTGCATACCTATAAGGCCGATAAATGTACCTTTTGTGATCACAGACTAAGAGCAGGGCTTCAGCCAGCATGTGTAGAGAGCTGTGTGGGCGGTAGCCGTATAATAGGCGATCTTAATGATCCTAACTCAAATATTAGAAAATTTCTAGCCACACATGAGACTATGGTTATAGATAGCCCTAAAAATACAAATCCACAGGTGTTCTACCACGGAGTTAGCGAAATTTTGGCTAAAAACAATAAAAAACTCGAGCTTAATAATGGATATAAAAAGGTTATCAGCTGGAGCGAAGAGATAGCACAGTAAAAGGAAATAAATAATGCAAAGAAGAGAATTTTTAAAAAGATCAGCCGTGCTCTCAACACTAACCACGAGTGCTATGCTGGCAGATGAAGATAAGGACGACTATAAACCGCAGGCAAACTCACTAGAGCCTGAATTTCGAGTAAAGGACGGCAAAATTTCACTTAGTGATGGACATAGTGTTATTTTTTCGATGTGCCATGGCTGTACGACGAAGTGTGGCATAAGGCTTCATGTGGATGACAAAAACGACCGCGTTTTAAGATGTAGCGGCAACCCATACCACCCACTTTCAAACGTACACTGGGCAAATTTTGACACATCGATAAATGACGCACTTCTTGCCACAACACTAAGTGGCGAAGACGAAAAGCGAGCCACAGTTTGCGCTAGAGGAGCGATATTGCCTGAGATGATAGACTCACCTGCAAGGATACTAACGCCACTAAAGAGAGTTGGTAAAAGGGGTGAGGGAAAGTGGAAGAGCATAAGCTTTGAGCAGCTAGTAGAAGAGGTAGTGGAGGGCGGAGATCTCTTTGGTGAGGGGCATGTTGATGGGCTAAGAGCAATATATAGCGATGAGCTAATCGATAGCGAAAATCCAGAGTACGGTACCAAACGCAATCAATTTTTAAGTTTTTATCTATATGACGGACGCTCTGACATTGTTGATCGCTTTGTTAAAAAGTCATTTGGCACTATAAATCACTACTCTCACGGCGGAATTTGCGGTGGTGGCTTTAGGGTCGGTGGCAAGATCGCTCACAACGCAAAGGGCTTTGCACACACTAAGCCAGACTATGAAAACTCTAAATTTGTCATCTACTGGGGCACTTCGCCGTCAAATGGTGGCAACCCTTTCCAAAAACAGGCAAAAATGCTCTCTTACGCAAGAGGCACTAGAGATGACTTTGCCTATGCAGTGGTCGACCCAAGCGTTACAAACGCTGTAAAATACGCCTCTTCAGACAAAGGTCGCTGGATAGCGATAAAGCCAGGCACCGACTCAGCTCTAGCCATGGCGATGATACGCTGGATCATAGAAAATGAAAAATACGCTACAAACTACCTTATCCAGCCAAATTTAGACCAGGCAAAGCTAGCTGGCGAGATACACTGGTGCAACGCCACGCATCTAGTCATCACCGAAAAAGGTCACAAAGACTACGGCAAATTTGCACTTATCAATAACGAGTGGCAGGTCTGTTCGCAAGATGGCAAGATACAAAGCTACAAGGTAAATGAACCAGCCAAGCTCTACTACAAAGGTAAAATTTTAATAGACGGTAAAAAAGTCGAGGTAAAAAGCTCAATGCAGCTTTTAAAAGAGTCAGCTTATAAACATAGCTTAGAGGAGTACTCAAAAATTTGCGGTGTGAGTGTTGAAGATATCATCTGGCTTTGCGAAAATTTTACTAAAAATGGCAGACAGGTGAGCACAAACGTGCATGGCGGTATGATGCATACTCAAGCTGGTATGACTACTTTTGCGATCCTTTGTCTAAACACGCTAATGGGCACTTACGGCTACAAAGGCGGCAACGTCAATGCAAGTGCCGGCACACACGAGTTTTTAAAGGGCAGATATGACCTTGAGAGCTTTGAGGGTGCTTATAAGCCAAATGGTCTAAATTTATCAAGATCAGGCAAATACTACGAAACAAGCTCTGAGTATAAACGCAAAGTGGCAGCTGGCAGCAGCGGCTATCCATCAACTCAGCCATGGTATCCTATCTCTATGCCACTTGTAAACGAAACACTTACGAGCCACAAGGCTGGCTATCCATACAAAGTAAAAGTTTTTATAAACTATATGACAAACGTACTTTACGGCCAAGCAGGACTTGAAAGAGCGGTTTTAGACGTACTAAAAGATAGTAAAAATTTACCACTTTTTGTGGGCATCGACGCCTTTATAAACGAGACAAACTCCTATGCTGACTACATCGTGCCAGATGGGGTAAATTTAGAAAACTGGGCACTTCCAAACTCTCTTTGGGGAACGATCGCTAAAACTTCAGTCGTGCGCTATCCAGCTGTTAGCTCAAAGCAGGCAAAGGATAAAAACGGCGGCGCGATCGACGTTGAGGCATTTTATATAGCCGTGGCAAAGAGGCTTGGACTAAAAGGCTTTGGCAAAAATGCCTTCAAAGACAAAGACGGAAATTTCATGAACCTTGACGTAAAAGAGCAGTATTACGCGGCTGCACTAGCAAATTTAGCCTTTGATGGCGAGGGTGTAAAAGATATAAGCGACGAGGACAAAAAGCTTAGTAAGATATCAAGAGTGATGACAAAACTCGATCCTTATCTAAAAGACGAAGAGAAGCCAAAAGTAGCGCACATACTAGCAAAAGGCGGCAGATACGATAGCTACGATAGCGCATATAAGGGCGATAAAGCAACCGTAAAAGTGCCAGCGCCTATGCCAGCTTCTATCTACTATGAGCCACTTGGTGGGCATAGACACTCAATAACAGGCGAATTTATGCCAGGTGTGCCAAGTCTAATGCTGCCAGTAGCAAGTGACGGTACGCCGCTTGAGAAATTTTTCCCACGCTCTGAGTGGAAATACACAGTAAGCTCAAGAAAGTCAAATATCCAACACTTCTACACATTTGTTAGTCCAAGGCTAAGATCTGTTCATCCTAAGAATTTCATAAGAGTATCGACAGATGTGGCTAGCGAGCAAGGCATTCGCTCAGGCGATAAGGTCAAAGTGACTACTCCTTATGGTGCGCAAGTTGGTGAGGCGTTTGTGACGGATGGCGTTGCTAGCGGAGTTATTAGTATCGAGCATGGATTTGGCCATGATGAGTTTGGTATAAGAACGCACACTGTCGATGGAAAGCCAGCTTTTGGGATCGCAAATTTAGAAAAAGGGGTCAATCATAATAAACTTGGACTTCTTGATCCAAAAAGAAGTGGCGAATTTAGTTTAAATGACTGGTTGGTTGGTACTTGCGCTAGACAAGCACTTCCTGCAAAGATAAGAAAGATCGGCTAGTTTGATATAAATTTGGCGAGTAGAGTAAAATTTGCTTGCCAAATTTCACTTTTTGTAAGAGCTTTTGACTGGTGGATTGTAAATTTAGATACAGAGCAAGCTTTTAGGCTGCTTGCAAGCTAAAATTTCCTCATATATTTATAGGGTTTCATAGTTAAATAATGTTTTAAATTTTGCATGAGTTAAATTTAGTATTGCTAGTTTGCTTTGGCTTTAAGTGCTCTAGTTTGCTAGATCCTCAGCTACTTTTGCAGCAAGTTTTAGCTTATCGCTATCAAAGTGAGTATAAATTCTTGAGGTATTTAAGCTTGCATGCCCTAGAGCTTCTTGCACTAAAACAAGGTCCTTTTGCTTTTTGTAAAGCATCGTTGCAAAGGTGTGGCGCAACATGTGAGCACCGTTTTTCTCTTTTCTAATACCAGCCTTAAAAAGGATCTGCTCTACTATGCGACTTACGTAGGCTTGCGTCAGTCTGGTACCTTTTTTATTGATAAAAAGATAGCCTTCTTTATTGATGTAGTTTATTGCGATCGCATTTAGATGAGCTTCTATGAGGTGACGTTTTATCATAACGATGCGGTATTTGTTGCCTTTGCCTCGTATCCTAATGATAAAAAGATCGCCATCTTCAGTAATGTCTTTTCGCTTTAAATTTAGAGCCTCACTCACACGAATGCCAGTAAAAATTATCGTTTTTATTATGAGCTTATTGCGATTTGAGTTTTGCTTAAAGTCACTTTCTTCGATCGCATCTAGAAATTTTTTGACCTCATCTTCACCCATAAACTCAGGTAACTTTTGCCCTTTGCTGCCACTAACTCCGCCCCAGTTTTTTAAATTTATATCAAAAACATGAGCCTTGCCATCCTCTTCGTTTTGTTTGTCTAAAAATGCAAAGAAATTTATCACTGAGATGCGGTAATTTTTCTTGCTAGCATCGCTTAGTCCGCCAGTTGTGCTAGCTAATATTTCACTTAACAGCTCTTCATCGATCTGCTTTAGGCTGCTAAGCTCGTAAAATTTCATCGTTTCATATATTTTTTTAAGCGGATTAAAGTAGGTATTTATACCAGTAAGCCCTGCATTTCTCGCACTTTTTACCAAACCATCAAGCTGATCAATGTTCTTTACCTCGCGGCTTAGAGCGAAATTTACACTTGCAAGTGCCTTTGGATCTCGAAGCTCTTTATTCGAAAGTGAGCTAAGTTTAAATTTGACGTAGCGAGTGAGCCAAAATATGAATGAGTTTTCAAAATTATCTTTACAATCAAGTGGATATTTCAAAACAATAACCTTAAATTTTTATTTTGAAAAGTATTATATTTGAAATTTTATAAAATCTACTCTTTTTAAAATTCAACTATAAAAGCTTAAGCAAATATCCATTTTCAGCGGCTTCAAGCTTATATTTATGCATCTTATCAAGTTCTAAAACCACTCTGAAATATCTATCATGCCAGCCTATGATCACATTTTTAAAATATTCATTTTCAAGTTTTAAGCTCTTAGTTTTAAAGCTTCTTGGCGGCTTTGCAAAGTCAAGAACGATCTTATTTTTCTCATAAGCAAAATGCTTTAAATTTTTAGCTTTTGTAGCGATTTTTAGCTCTTTGTCGTTGGCTAGAAAGCTTATAAAACCTAGAAATTTAACATCTTTTCCATTTTTGACACTATCAACGGGTTTTACACTAGGCTCGATCTTTATCTCGACCACCTTTTGTTCAGGCTTTATGGTAGTTTCTTTTGTTTTGTCTGTGCTAAGATCGATTACTACAACATTTGGAGTTGGCATATCTGAAGTTTTATTTCTATCTTTATTTGAAATTTTAGTTTCATTTTTTTCTATTATCACAGGAGTGCTTACTTTTTGACTAGGCATATTTGCCATTGTGACTGAAACATCTAGCTTTTTTGCCACGACTGGTTCTGGATTTTTTACCTTATTTAAAGCAAATTCATCGCTGTAATCGATAGTTTTATTTATATCAGCTAGTCTTTTTTCCTTTATGGTGCCGTCATTTGCTCTATATCTTATGGTGACATCTAGTAAAAGTGCTGCATCGCTTGGAAATTTAAACGAAAGAGAATCAAATCTATCAAATTTTTCTATGATATTTGTTGTCATAACGCTTGTATTTAGCTCGCTAATAGGCATAAATGGGTTCTCTCTAGCAAACACGCTTGCTGCAAATATAGATAAAACTAACCAAATTTTTTTCATCATTCCTACTTTTTATTAAAGTCCGGCTCAAGGCCTTGTAATTCAAAATAATCTTTTTGCAGACGCGCGTTCATTTTTTTTAAAATTTCCACGTCCTCGCTAAGTCTATCTTTTTTACTTTGAAGGCTTAGCATAACATCAAGTGAGCGTTTGCCAAACATCATATTGCCTACGTAAAAAGCAAACATAGCCACACAAATTGTGGCTATGACATATCGTAATGTTGGTCTAATGTATTTTAAAATTTTATGAAATATGCCATCGGTGTTGCCATATTCGTCTAAAATTTCGCTCAAATATTATCCCCCAAAAACTCTCCAGCCTCAAGTTCGATCTCAAGCAAGCGGTTGTATTTTGCGTTACGCTCGCTTCTTGAAGTAGCACCTGTCTTTATCTCGCCAGTATTTAGTGCGACTGCAAAGTCAGCGATGAACGCATCTTCGCTCTCACCGCTTCTGTGGCTCATTATGCAGCGATATCCGTTTCTTTGAGCAAGGCGGACAGTTTGCATGGTTTGTGTGACTGAGCCTATTTGATTTGGCTTGATTAAGATTGCATTTGCGATGTTTTTCTCGATACCTTCGCGTAAAATTTTCTCATTTGTGACAAAAAGATCGTCGCCAACTAGCTGAACCTTGCTGCCAAGCCTTTTTGTAAGCTCAGCCCAGCCACTCCAGTCGTCCTCGCTAAGGCCATCTTCGATAGAGAATATCGGATATTTTTCGCAAAGTTTTTCGTAGTAGCTAATGAGCTCGTCGCTGCTAAATTTCTTGCCCTCAAGCTCGTATTTGCTGTCTTTATAAAGCTCACTTGAAGCGACGTCAAGCGCTAGTTTTATCTGGCTGCCTAGCTCATATCCAGCCTCTTTTACAGCCTGAGAGATAAGCTTTAGTGGCTCTTCGTTGTCTTTTAAATTTGGAGCAAAGCCACCCTCGTCGCCGACAGCCGTGCTGTGGCCGGCTGCGTTTAGGATAGATTTTAGCTTGTGATAAATTTCAGTTGCAGCTCTTAGCGCCTCGCTAAATGTGCTAAAGCCAAATGGCATGATCATAAATTCTTGAAAATCAACGCTATTATTTGCGTGTGCGCCGCCATTTATGATGTTAAACATTGGCACTGGCAAGATACTAGCGTTTGCACCGCCAAGGTAGCGATAGAGTGGGATATTTAGGCTCTTTGCAGCTGCGCGAGCTACTGCCATAGATACGCCAAGGACAGCGTTTGCGCCTAAATTTGAGTAGTTGTGCGTGCCATCAAGCTCAAGCATCTCCGCATCGACTGCTTTTTGGTTGTAAGCATCAAGTCCTATCACTGCTTCTGCGATCTTTTCATTTACGTTTGAAACAGCCTTTAAAACACCTTTGCCAGCGTATCTCTCGTCTTTATCACGAAGCTCTAGCGCCTCACGCTTACCAGTGCTTGCGCCGCTTGGTACGATCGCGCTTGCCTCGGTGCCGTCGCTTAGTCTAACTGTCGCACGAACTGTTGGGTTGCCTCTGCTGTCTAAAACCTCGTGAGCTTCTACATCTTCAATAAATACCATTATTCATCTCCTGCTTCATTTGTGTCGTCGTCTTCGTCTTTTGCGCCGCTGCTTATTAGGTGATCTATCCCCATTGAGCCTTTTATCGCAGCTACTATCTCATCAGAAATTTCTGGGTGCTCTTTTAGGTAGGCTTTGGCGTTTTCTCTGCCTTGACCCAGTTTTTCAGCCTTGTAGCTAAACCATGCGCCTGATTTGTCGATGATGTCGAGCTTTACGCCATAGTCGATGATCTCACCCTCTTTGCTCACACCCTCGCCAAACATGATGTCAAATTCAGCCACTTTAAATGGAGGTGCGACCTTGTTTTTAACCACTTTTGCTTTTGTGCGGTTGCCGATAGGTTCGTCGTTTTGTTTAAGTGTGGCTATCTTTCTAACGTCAATTCTTACAGATGAGTAAAATTTAAGCGCATTACCGCCAGTTGTAGTCTCTGGCGTGCCATATCCCATCATACCGATCTTCATACGAATTTGGTTGATGAAGATAACAGTTGTCTTCATCTTGCTTAAAATTCCAGTTAGCTTTCTAAGCGCCTGACTCATTAGCCTTGCTTGCAGGCCAACGTGCTGATCGCCCATGTCGCCATCTATCTCGCTCTTTGGAGTAAGGGCTGCTACGCTATCAACTACGATAAGATCGATCGCACCGCTTCTAGCAAGCGTCTCAACGATCTCAAGTGCCTGCTCGCCAAAGTCTGGCTGAGAGACGTAAAGGTTGTCGGTATTTACACCTAAATTTGAAGCATATTTTACGTCTAGTGCGTGCTCTGCATCGACAAATGCACAAATTCCGCCAGCTTTTTGTGCTTCAGCGATGATGTGAAGTGTGAGCGTGGTCTTACCAGAGCTCTCTGGTCCGTATATCTCGATGATCCTGCCTTTTGGGACGCCGCCTATGCCAAGAGCCAGATCAAGTCCTAGCGAGCCAGTCGGTATCGACTCGATAGCCTCAACCTCTTTGTCGCCAAGTCTTAAAAGCGTGCCTTTGCCAAAAGCTTTATCGATCTGCTTTAGCGCAAGCTCGAGTGCCTTTTTCTTGTCCGCTTCGCTCTCTGGGATAGCTATCTTTTTGTCACTATCTTTTTCTTTTGCCATTTTTTACCTTATAGTTGAAATTTGGCTTGATTTTATCTAAAAAGAGATGAATTTTACTTGATTTACTCGCAAATTATAATATTTTCGCCAAGCAGTGCAGCGCTATCAATAAGAGCAAAAAGGCGCTCTTTTTCAAACAAAAATCCATAAATTTGATCTTCGTTTTTTAGTATTGCAAGATTTAGTGGCTCTATAAGCGAGCTCGCGCAAAGGTTTAAAAAAGCTTCATCGATATGATTTTGTGAAATTTGGGGTTTGGTTTTGAAATTTTCATCTTTTATAAAAGAGAGAAATTCCTCTTGTGAGGTAGATTTATTAAATTTAAAAATTAGTTTTTCTTTTAAGGCCTCGGCTAAAATTCCATCAAATTTAACTAGATCGATGTAGTTTTGCACACCTAAAATTTGAGCAAAATTTAGCAGATTTTTATCATAATCAGTCATATTTTTCTCATGCTCGCTTTGCGCCTTTTTAGCCCTATAAATGGCATAAAAACCAATCATAATAAACAAAAATGAAAGTGTTAAAACTTCTGCTAAAAACTCACTCATCACTATCCTTATAAAATGCAAACTTCAGTCTTAAGCTCTACGCCAAATTTCTCTAAAACCCTAGCCTTTGCTAAATTTATAAGATTTGTGGCGTCTTCAAAGCTTGCGTGGTTAAAATTTATCAAGAAATTTGCGTGCTCTTCGCTAAATTTCGCTCCGCCGATCACGTATCCCTTTAACCCCACCGCTTCAATCAATGCCCCTGCAAAGTGCCCATCTGGATTAACAAAGCAGCTGCCAAAGCTAGCCCCTTTTGGCTGATTTGCTCTTTTTACACTTATGGTCTCAGAAATGCTCGTATCAAAGCCACTACAAAGCTCAAATTTAGCCCCCAAAATGGCCTCATCTATACCGCTGTGACGGTAGCTAAAGCTTATCTCATCTTTGCCTACCCAGCCACGAGCCAGACGCACATGTGTGAGATTGTCGCTTATGCTAAATTTAAGCAGCCCAGCATTCATTTTTATAAGTCCGCCAAGTGTGCCTGGGATATTTTTTAAAAACTCAAGGCCAGCAATGTTATTTTGCTTGCAGAAGTTATAAATTTTAGCTGATTTTGTTGCAGCACCTATCTCAAGATAAATTTTATCGCCTAAGCGTTCTAAATTTATATAGTCAAAGCTCTTGCCAAGTATCGCCATTTTTGGGGGATTTGGCGAGATGAGTAGATTGTTACCTCCGCCTATCATCACAGCACCCAAGAATTCAGGCGAATTTAGATCATCAAGGCAATTAAGCTCAAAAATTTCATGCACGCCACCTATCCTAACCGAAGTAAATTTAGAAAAATCAACAAACCTCGTCACTGGATAAATTCCGGTATAAAATCAAGCATGCGAGTGGTAAATTCAACCATCATCGAGATCATCCAAGGCATCAAAAATATGATTACAACGACGACTAGCAAAATTTTTGGCACAAAGCTTAGCGTGGTTTCGTTTATCTGCGTGGTCGCTTGAAAAATGGAGATGATAAGACCTGCGATTAGGCCGCTTAGCAGCATCGGAAGGCTGATGTAAAGGGCGATCTTAAAGGTTTCAACTCCAAGCGAGACAAGCGTACTTTGCATCAGCTAAACCTTACTTCGTTGTATTCAGTTGGAATTAAATAGTCGTTTACGTCGATTGGCTTTTCGAAAAAGCCTTTGTCATAGCCTATTTGATAGAGCTTATTTAGCGCTTTTAGCTGCGTTTCGTTCATGCTTATCGACTCGTCATTTGCGTATAAATTTAGATACGTTTTAAGCTCCTCTTTGCCAACTCTGATGAGGTTTCGCTCCATTAGCATGTGAGATAAAAATGGCTTGTGCGAAGTGGCGATCCTAACGGCCTCGCTAAGCACTCTCTCGCATTCAATCGCGTCAGTTATCGGTAGGCTTCGTCTAAGTGCCATGCCGCCAAGTGGAAGCGGTAAATTTTCGCCGTTTAGCTCGCTCCAGATGTCCCAAATTTCACGCTCTACGCAGAGCTGATCGGAGAAATTTAAGATGCTTTCATGTATGAGTACGCCAGCATCGACCTCGCCACTAAGCACAGCATTTTCGATCTCAAGAAAATTTTTATAAACGATCCTTGCCTCTGGGTAGGCTATGCGAAATAGCAGGGCATTTGTCGTGTTTTTGCCAGAGAGCGCGACTTTAAAATTTCGCTTTAGCTGCTTATCTTTTAGCTTGATAAGCTTTGGGCCATATCCATTGCCAAAGCTCACGGCGCAGCGTAAAAGTGCATACTCGTCGCAAATTTTTGGATAGAGTGCAAAGCTGATCGCTGTGGCCTCGTAAGTGCCTTTTAGCGCCTCTTCGTTTAGCGTTTCGATATCAAGCGCCTTTGATGTAAAGGCTAAATTTTTACTGCTAACCCAGCCAAATTTGACCGCGGCATACATGAAAATATCGTCAGCGTCCGGCGAGTGAGCGACGTTTATAGTTTTTAGATTATGCAAAGATGATCCTTTTTTTGATTACGCCATTTTAATGAAATTTATTTAAAATAAAGTTTTAAGGGCGGTTTTTAAACGATTTTACCAGCTTTGCCTCTTTGAAATTTAGCACGTATTTCACGTCTATGGCGTCTTTAGCACCTTTTCTTCGTGCTAGGATCGTTGAGTAAAACGGATGCTTAAGCTCTAACATCTTAAGTAGCTTTTGATCGCTATCTTCTTTTTTTATATTTTCAACGATTATTGTCGTTATAAA
Source organism: Campylobacter concisus (assembly GCF_015229955.1). NCBI lineage: Bacteria > Pseudomonadati > Campylobacterota > Epsilonproteobacteria > Campylobacterales > Campylobacteraceae > Campylobacter > Campylobacter concisus. The sequence continues at coordinate 158,040 of NZ_JAAKYZ010000004.1, read as the reverse complement.
TTTGCCCTCAAACTCGTAAAATGGCCACACTATTACGCCAGTATCGCTTGTTTTAAAGTCATTGATTTTAGATTTTTTAGGGATATTTAGCATCGAGATGATCTTTTTTCTGCGTTTTGCACCGAGATCACCTTTACAAGCAGGTCTTTTTTGACGCCAAGGCCATTTTGGCTAAAGCGATAAACTCCGTCTTCAAGGATGCCAACCTTTTCAAAAGCGTTAGCATAGTTTGTGGCGGTGCAAGCAGTTAACAAAAGCGACAAAAACATTAAAATTTTTATAAATTTCATCTTTTTTCTTAAAATTTCACTCTTTTTAGTCTATCCGAAGCGAAATTTTTCCTACCAAATTTAGCCTCATCTTTACCGTTTAGCTCGACCAGATCGCCAGTAAAGCCACAAATGTCATTTTTAACAAGATAACTTCCAACGCCATAAGTATCAACTGGTGTGTTATAAGCTTCAAATTCTTTTATAATTTTAGGGCTAAAGCCTGAGCTAACGACGATTTTAACGTATTTAAAACCAGCTTTGTCAAGCGCCTCTCTTAGAGCAAATATAAGCTCCTTGCAAACGCCGTGTGGGTCAAATTTACTCGTGTCTTTGTTCTCAAAATATTTATCTATCAAATTTTTACTAGTATCGACTCTAACCGCGCCAAGCCTCTCTTTTAAGGCATTTGCAGCCTTTAATGCATCTGTGATCACGTCGTTATTATAGTCCACTAAGGCCGTGATCTTCTCATTTCCAAAGGTTTTAGCATAAATTTCTGAGGCTTTTACTATATCTCCACCGCACATTTGAATAAGCGCATGAGGCATGGTACCACCACCTTTTAGCCCTGTAAGCTCGCCCTGAGCGTCAGTAGCGACCTTTTTTATACCGCCAATAAATGAGGCATAGCCGTCACCTGGCTGTGTGCAGATGTCATCTTGTCTATCAGCCATGCTAAAAACCACCTTGCCATTTGCCGCTTTTATCACATCTCTGGAGTTTGTCGCCACGCAGCTTCTTCTAGTAAGCGTCGCGTCGATCACATTTTCTAAAAATCCGAAATTTTCATACTTGCCACTTATCTTTAAAACTGGCTCGTTTGCATTTATGATATCACCATCATCAAGTGCGTAAATCTCAAGCTCGCTTGGATTTTTGGCAAATTTATTGATGATAGCTAAAACCTCGTCAATGCCGCAAAGCACGATATCATCGCGCCTTTGGAAAAACTGCATCGTCACATGTTGATCGGGTAAGTTTTGCTTAATTATCTCATTTACTTTTAGAAAATATTTCGCAGTAAAGTAGCCCTCGCCGATCCTTGGATCTAGCCTAAAAGTCTTATCTGTTAGCCTTTTTATCTTGCCTTGCATCTTTAGCTCAAGTTCGTTCATGTCTGTCCTTTTTTAGCGTGATTATAGCATTTTGGTAGAAAAGTGAAAATTATAAAAATATATTTTAAGAATGTATAAGAGTATATTTTATAAAATCTTGAAATTTTAGTTTTAAAGGAAAAATATGAAAAAGTTCTTACTTTTAATGGTTGCAATTTTTGCATTTGGCAATGAAAATTTGCTAGTAAGTGCGGGCGGCGGATATAAAAAGATAGTCGAAGCAGTCACGCAAAATCTCAAAAAAGATGGCGTAAATATCGACACTTCTTTTGCAAACATCACAGCTATTATGGCTCAGGCAAAAGAGGGCAAAACTGACGTGATCGTAGGCGATGAGGACTTTTTGAAAAAATCTGATCTCAAGATCGCTGAGTATGTAAATTTGGGCTCAGGCGCCTTGGTGCTAGCTACTAAAAAGGGTGTAAAAATTGAAAAAGCTGAAGAGCTAAAAGCGCTTTCTAAGATCGCTATGCCAGACGCAATAAAGACAGTTTATGGTAAAAGAGCAAATGAATTTATGCAAAAAGCAAATTTAAGTGGTGAGCTAAAGGATAAAATTTTAGCAGTTGCTGGCGTGCCACAAGTCGTTACTTATGTATTAAACGGTGAAGTTGATGCTGGGTTCATCAACCAAACTGAAATAAACGCACACAAAGACGAATTTGGTAGTTTTATTTTGATAGACAGAGCGCTTTATACTCCAGCAAACATTGTAGCTGCAAAGCTTGAAGAATGCGATAAAAAGGCTGATTGTGAGAAATTTTTAAATGAGCTAAAAAGTGAAAGATCAAAAGAAATTTACACTAAATTTGGCATAAGATAAGGCGAAATTTGCAAGAGCTCTCTTGGCTGTTTGATCCGCTATTTTTAAGCATAAAGGTCATTTTGTGCCAAGGGGCTTTGCTTATCATTTTTGGGCTGGCTTTGGCTTATTATTTAGCTTTTGGTAAGGCCAAATTTAAAGCTATTTTAGAGATGATCGTAACTTTTCCGCTCATCTTTCCACCCATTGCGACCGGATTTTTACTGCTTTATCTGCTTGGTAAAAATGGCATCGTCGGTAAGGCTTTAAATTTAGAAATTATTTTTAGTTTTAAGGCTCTTGTGTTAGCTGCTTTTATAGCCTCGTTGCCACTATTTGTAAAGCCTGTCGCTTCTGCTCTTGGCTCACTTTCAAAAAGCCTAAGTGAAGCAGCATACAGCCTTGGGAAAGATAAATTTCAAACAGCTATTTTTGTGCTCTTCCCGTGTGTTGCAAAAAGCGTAGCAGCGGCTTTTATCTTAGCGATCTCGCGTGGGCTTGGCGAGGTTGGCATAACACTAATTTTGGGTGGCAATATCATAGGCAAAACAGACACTATTTCGCTTGCCATTTATAATGCCGTATATGATGGTAAAAGTGATGAAGCGCTGATTTTAAGCCTTGTTTTGGTTGTATTAAGCTTTATTTTATTTGGGATTATAAATTTGCTTGATAAAAGTAAAATTTAAAGTGAGTGGCGAGAGGATGAGAGAATCGAACTCCCCACCAGACGGTCAACCGCCCAGTCATCGGGTTTGAAGCCCGTGAGCATCACCAGATTACTTTATCCTCCGTGCGCGTTATTTTAGCAGATTTAGATAAATTTTAGCCCATTTTCTATAAACTTTTTGAAATTACAAAAGGATTTCTGATTTTAAAATTTAGCGTTTTTGCATTTTTGGCTCTATTTTTTTGCTCTTGCTCTTCGGTTCTTTCTCCAGCAACTGCACCACTAAATGTATATGATGCGTACTCTATTTCGCGTGATAAACGTGGTATTTACTCAATCACAAGAGATAAATTTATACAAAGCAAATTGCAAAGCAAAATTTTATTTTCAAAAGGGCTTAGTAATATCGACATCGAGATAGAGGTCTTTTACGGAGATGCCTATCTGATCGGACTTGTTGATAGTAAAGAGCTTGAAGATAAGCTAGTAGAACTAGCCAAAAGTACAGATGGCGTGCGAAAAATTTATACCTATCTTCGTATCAAAAAGCCAGAATATCCATGCGATAGTCTAAAAATTCTCGCAAACTTAAAGCAAAATCTTTTTAAAGATAGTATAGTTGAGGGCACAAATGTGCGTGTTAGCATAGTTGGCTGCGATGTTGTATTTAGCGGCGTAGTTGATAGTATTGAACAAGAAAAACATGCTATTTGGTATGCTAAGCATATTGATGGCGTGGCCGATGTCTACTCGTTCATCAAAGTTATCAAATAAATTTAGCTTAAATATCGCTCTTTTTTACAAAGCTTGCAATGAGGCTTGGTAAGATGATTAGTGCGCCAAGAAGCATAAATACCATAACAAGATCGGTTAGTAAGCCAAAATATATAGTTGGGATAAAGTTGCTGGTTATCATCACACTAAAGCCAAGAAAAATGGTGAATGATGTGTAATACATCGCATATCCGATGCTTGCATGAGCAGCTTTAATACTCTCAAAAACACTTTTTGTAAGCATTTCTTCTTTAAAGCGGTGGATGTAGTGGATGATATCATCAACGCCGATACCTATACTAATGGCTGCGATCGTGATACTCATCACATCAAGCGGAATGCCAAAAAAACCCATCACACCAAAGAGTGTGCAAAGCGGGATTAAATTTGAAACTATCGCAATGGTTGCTAACTTTATACTCCTAAAGATAAAGCAAAATATGACAAAAAGTATAGCGACAGTTAGTCCAAAAGTATCAACTTGTGAGCTAAGTAAATTTTGAAGCATATTGTTATAAAGCACCATCATACCGGCAACTTCTATACTTACATTGTCATTTTTAGTAAGCTGTGCTAGCCCTTCTCTAAGCTCCTTTAGAAATAAATTTCGTCTAAGCTCGGAGTCGCTATCGACGATCCTTATGCTAAATCTAAGCTCATCATCTTCAACGCTTACATAAGGACTTAATAAGATATTTTTATAATTTTGTGGTAATTTCTCATACATCGCAGCTAATAAAAAATCATCACTAGCGCCGTTATTTAGCTCTTTTATGGCTTTTATAAGGGTTGCTAGCGAGCTTACATGTCCGACAAATTTTTGCTCTTTTAGATAATCGTGAATTTTCTCAGCAACCCTTGTGTGATAGCTATTAAACCAGTATTTTGCATCCTTAGCGTTGCTTTCAAACTCATTTTCAAACTCATCTTGCTCAGTATTTTTATCTTGTTTTTGCTCTTTAAATTTCACTATCACATCAACTGGTATCGTGCCACCAAGTTTAGTATCAATGACTTGCATTCCTTGGCGAATTTCTGTGCTTTCTTTAAAGTAGCCAATGAAGCTATTTTCAACCTTTATCTTGCTGATACCATAAATGCCAAAACAGACAACTAGAGCGCAAACTACGTAGATAATCTTTCTTGAGTTTAGAGCTAAATTCGCGCAGTATTTTGTAAATTTAAAGCTATTTTCAAAGGTTCTAATAGGAGCTAATTTTTCTAAATTTACATTTATTGCACCAAATAGCAAAAACGCAAGCACAAGCGAAACGCTAATGCCAGTGCTCATCATAATGCCAAGCATGATAACTGGCTTTATGTCAGCACTCATAAGCGAGCTAAAGCCAATAACCGTGGTAAATATCGCCCAAAAAGATGGAGAGAATTTATCACGAAGCGTTAGATAAATTAGCTGATTTTGGCTATATTTTGGATGCTTTGCGTAAAATTCTCTATAACTAACGACAAGATGAATCACAGTTGAAATGGTAATGATGAGCTGAAGTGCGATGTAGTTTGAGCTAATGACCGTCACTTCCCAGTCAAATATGCCAAAAATTCCGGTCGTAAAAATGGCACTTATGGCACATATAAACATCGGCAAAACTATCCATCTAACCTGTCTGAAAAATAGCCACAAACTAAAGCTAAGAAGAGCAAGTACGCTTAAGCCATAGACCAAAAGATCGCTCTTTATAAAGCCTATCATATCATCGGCGATCATATTTGCACCGCCTAAAAATAGCTCGTCATTTGCGTTAAATTTAGCTATGGTTGCTTTTATAGCCTCAAGGTTTTCGTGATCACTTTTTCTAAGCTCATCTCGGTAGGCTTTAAACTCATAGGCAAGAGCCTCTAGCTTAAGTCGCTCAGCTTGTGTGATAGTGCCGTTTGACTCTTTTTGGCTAAGCAAATTTCTCTCATTTACAAGCTCATTAAATTTCTCATCTTGTTTTAAATTTAGAGCAATTGCTGTGGTTTTTAGATCTTTGCTTATCAAATTTCCGCTGTAAATCGGACTTTTGGCAAACTCAAGCTTTGCTTTTGAAATATTTATATCTTTATCACTTAGCGTTGGAGTATGATCTAAGATGCCCGTAATCCCGCCTTTTACACTATTTAAAAGCGGAATATTTATTATAGAGATGACGCTATTTACCATATCGTTTTTAGCTAGTTCATCGCCTAAATTTTTGATAAGTTCTAAATTTTTAGGTGAAAAAAGATCATCTTTTGGAGTAAAAGCAACCACTAAAAATCCAGGTGAGTCGTAGCGTTTAGCTATCTCTCTATAAGCTTTTAAGTCAGGATCATGCTCAAGTAGTAGCGTTTCAGCTGAAGCATCGACGCTAAGCTTGGTACTAAGATAGCCAAAAACTACGCTTAAAGCTAAAATTAGAGCAATAATAAGCTTGTTTTTAGCAATGATAAATTTAAAAATTTGTCGCATTAAGGGTTAGTTTTATTTTGATCAGGCAAAACAGCTTCGTTTAGCTTTTGTAAAAGAGTATTGAAATCAGCGTTATTTAGCACATCACCAAACTGACTTCTGTATGTTTGAATGATGCTTACACCAACGATATCAAGGTCATAAATGAGCCAGCCATGCTCTTTTGCGTCATAAAATTTATAGACAAATTCGTAGCTCTTTCCGTCATTTACAAGCTCAGATGTTAGCCAGTACCTATTTTTTTGTGGTTCACTCTCGCCAGTTATACGTATCTCTTGATCTTTATACCCTAAAAGTTTATCTATGTATGAGCTTTTTAGTTTTTGCTCAAATGCTGCGTCAAATTTAGCCTGCTCATCGCTACTTAGGCTATTGTAACGTTTACCAAGGCTTATCTTTGCCATTTGTTTATAGTCAAAAAATGGATCAAGAAGAGCAAAAATTTCTTTTGTCTTCGCATTATTGTCTAAATTTGTATCTTTTAAAATTTCAATAACCTTTGTTGTTTTCATCTCTACTTCAGGCTTGATCTGCTCTTTCGAAATAGCAAAAAGGCTAGTTGTAAAAAGTAAAATCATAGTTAAAATTTTTAAAATTTTCATATTTACTCCTTGATAAGCTTGTCGCGTCTTTGCTCGTAAGCATCGCGTAAAAATGGATAAAGATCAATAGCATCTTTTCTTAGTTTTTCATAAGCAGTTGGATCTTGTGAAAAGCTATTAAACGCTCTATATGACTTGATACCAGTTGATAAAAGTATAGGATCAACGTAGCTAATAGGATCAGCAAAATAATCTCCGACCATGCCACCAGTATCTCTTAAATTTGATGGTCCAATAAGTGGCCAAACGATATGAAAACCACCGCCAAGCCCCCAATATCCAAGCGTTTGTCCAAAATCTTCATCGTGAGGCTTAAGATTGTAGTATTTTGCTCCGTCTGTTAGTCCGCCAAAGCCTATTATCGTATTTGCTAAAAATCTTAATGTCTCTTCACCAGCATTTCGAAATTTAAACTGAAGTAAGTTGTTTACAAAGCGAACTGGGAAAAGCAGATTATCAAAGAAATTTGAAACCATTGTTCTAGCTGTTTTTGGCACAACATAGGCATAGCCTTTTGCCACCGGAGTTAGCATATTTACATAGATAAAGTCATTTGCATGTGTCATCATTCTATTGTAGCCACTAAGTGGGTCAAAAACATCTTTTCTTGCTTCAAATTCAACATCAAATTCATCACTTTCGCTATTCGTATTTATGTCCGTATTAGCACAGGCTAAAAGCAAACTAAAAAAGATAGAAAGCAAAAATTTCATACTAAGCCTTATTTTTATTTATAAAATGTAGCTCGATTTTATCTTTTAAAAACTTTACAAGAAATTAAGAGAAATTTATAAATCGACTTAAATCTTTAAGCTTAAGGATTAATATAATTAGATATACTTCACAAATTATTCTCTAATATAGTAAAGGTAAAAATTTTGAAAGCAGATATAAATTTAGAACTATTTTTAGGCGAAGATACACAGGTTTTAGCTAAACATATTACATTATTAAAGGCCATAAAAGAGACAAAAAGTATCACAAAAGCAGCGGAATTGGTTGGTATATCATATAAAAATGCTTGGGACTGTCTTGATACGATAAATAACAAAAGTAGCAAGCCACTTATTATTAGAGCTGATGGAAATAAGAAAAATAGTGGCTCCGAGCTAAGCGAGTATGCCGATAAACTGATAAAAATTTATGATGCCATTCTTGAGACTCAAAAGGACTTTTTACAAAAAATTTGTCAAAAAGTAGATTTTGAGGATGTAGATATTATAAATCTTCAAAGAATGAATATGAACTTAAGTGCTAGAAATCAGCTCTCATGTGAGATTATTGGCATAAATAGAGGTGCGGTAAATTCTCAAATAGTTGCAAAACTAAGTAATGGCTGCACGCTTGAGTCAAACATCACGGTTGAAAGTGAGAAAAATTTAGGCCTAAAAGTTGGACAAAAAGTTATTTATATTTTTAAAGCTCCAGCTGTCATTTTGGCTAAGGATCTAGATATAAAAATAAGCACAAAAAATCAATTAAAAGGCGAAGTGATCGAAGCAAAGATAGGTGCTGTAAATGCTGAAATCACTTTAAAACTAAGTGATGAGCAGACCCTAACTGCCATCATCACAAAAGATAGCGCGATGGATATGCAAATAGGCGTTGGTGACACGCTTTTAGCCATAGTAAAATCATCTCAAACCATAATAGGAGTATAAATGAAAAAGGTTTTTAAATTTCTATGCGCAGTAGCTCTGCTTGCCATAAACGCATTTGGCGCTGAAGTAAATGTATATGCTGCGGCAAACACAACATACGCATTTCCAGAGCTTATAAAAGAGTTTAACAAGCTTCATCCAGACGCTAAGATCAATCTAACTCTTGGCGCAAGCGGTGGCCTTGTCACGCAGATACAAAACTCGGCTCCAGCTGATATCTTCATGGCTGCTGATATGGGCTTTGCGCAAAAGGCCTACGACACAGGCTTTGCAGTGGTTGCTCCAAAAGTTTATGCACAAGGCGCTGTTGCTATTTTTTCTATTAGAAATGTTGATTTCAAAAAAGGTATTGAGGTTGTTCGTGGCTTAAAAGCGATCTCTATCGCAAATCCACAAACTGCGCCATACGGCAAAGCTAGTATAGAGGCTCTTAAAAACGCAAAGCTTTATGATGAAGTAGAAAAAAATATCGTCTATGCTCAAAAAATTTCTGAAACTCTATCTCAAGCATTAAGTGCTTCTGATGTAGGCTTTATCGCAGCTAGTGCACTTTTTGATGAGAAAATGTCAAAATACAAAGAGGGCATTAATTACATCCTTGTTCCACAAAAACTATACACTCCGATCGATCAAGGCATAGTTCTTCTAAAACATGCTGAAAAAAATGATGATGCAAAAGCATTTTATGAGTTTATCTTAGGTGATAAATCAAGAGAAATTTTCAAGAAATTTGGTTACAACGTTCCAGCTAAATGATAAGAGCAAAGATCGTTGGAATTTTAACTAAAGATGACGTTAGCCTATTTGAGCTAAAGGGTCTAAATTTAGAGGCAAATTTATTTATGCTAGTCTTGAATGAGGCTAGCAAATTCGCCTTAGATGATGAGATTGACTTAGGTTTTAAAAGCTCCGATGTTATCTTGGCAAAAGACAAACTAAGTAATAGCTCGCTTGAAAACGAGCTAAAGTGCGTGATTGAGGCTATAAATTTTGGTGAAATTTTAAGTGTTATTAGCTTAAAGTGTGGCGAAATTTACTTTGAAGCTATTATCTCAAATCACGCATTAAAAACCATGAACGTAGGTGAAAACGATGAAGTCTTTGCCTATATAAAATCTACAAGCATTCACATAAGTACACAAAAATGATAGAAATTTCTTGTAAAAAAGAGCTAAATGGCGGTGGCGGAAAATTTTTACTTGAGGCCGACCTTAGCTTTGAAAGTGGTGATTTTGTCGCACTTTATGGAGCAAGCGGTGGCGGAAAGACCACTATTTTACGCTTGATCGCTGGTTTTGAAGCACCACAAAGTGGCTTTATAAAGGTTGGAGATAAAATTTTCTTTGATGAAAAGACAAATTTGGCCCCACAAAAGCGAAATATCGGCTTTTTATTTCAAGACTATGCACTTTTTGAAAATATGAATGTCTTTAAAAATTTACTCTTTGCAAAAAACGATCTAGCTCTAGCGAACAAGCTTCTTGATATTTGCGGCCTAACAAGTCTAAAAAATGCAAAAATTAGCACTCTTTCTGGCGGTCAAAAGCAACGTGTTGCTCTGGCTCGTGCGGTTATGAGAAAGCCTGAAATTTTACTACTTGATGAGCCGTTAAGTGCGCTTGATAACGCCATGCGCGAGAAACTTCAAGACTATTTACTGGCACTTCATGATGAGTTTAAGATGAGCATTATTTTAGTAAGTCATGATATTGCTGAAATTTATAAGCTTTGCAATAAAGTCTTTGTCCTTGAAAATGGAAAAATTTCAAGATCAGGTAGTGCAAGTGAGATATTTTTAAAGAGTGCAGGATCGCAGAAATTTGCCTTTAATGCTAAAATTTTAGAGATAAAAAAACGTGATGCTATTTACGTGGCAAATGTATTAATAAACCGCCAAATTTGTGAAGTGGTGCTAAGTAGCAGCGAAGCAATGAATATAAAATCAGGCGATATGGTAGTAGTTAGCACAAAAGCATTTAGCGTAAATTTGGAAAAAGCATGATAGATGAGTTAAAAAGTATCGATTACGAGCCATTTTGGCTATCACTAAAATTATCTTTTATAACAACTTTTATTTTATTTTTTGTCTGCATCGCACTTGCCTATTTTATGTCGCAGAAAAAATTTTTTGGCAAATCATTTTTAGAGTCGGTAATCTCACTGCCCTTGGTCTTGCCACCAAGTGTTCTTGGCTTTTATCTGCTCATTTTTCTTTCGCCTTATTCGGCCTTTGGTAAATTTATCGAAGAAATTTTTGGAGTTAGGCTTGTTTTTAACTTCACAGGTCTTGTTGTGGCAAGTTGTATCTATTCATTGCCATTTATGTTTGGGCCGATTTATGCTGGACTAAATAGCCTAAAAAAGAGCCTTTTTGAAGCAAGTTATAGTCTTGGTAAAAATAAGCTCACGACTATTTTTAGGGTAATTTTGCCAAGTATCAGATCAAATTTATTAACAGCTACTGTCGTTAGCTTTGCTCACACTATGGGTGAGTTTGGTGTTGTTTTAATGATAGGCGGTAGTGTAGCTGGAGAGAGCAAGGTCGCTAGCATTGCGATATTTGAAGCGGTTGAAATGCTTGATTACACCAAGGCTCATATCTATGCACTTTTGATGCTAATAATTAGCTTTTTTGTCCTTTTTGTAGTTTATCTTTTAAATTCTAAAAAAGCTTAAGACAAAGCTTATAAAGATATAATAGTAAAAATTTTAAAGGATGAAGTATGATAAAAGTGCCTACAAGTATATATTTAAATACCTTAGACGGTAAGGAATTTGATTTTTCCGCCTTTGCAAGGACACACGACTGCGTTATTTTCATCTATCCAAAGATAGGCGAGGACTTTAGTCTTTTAAGCGAGCAATTACAAAATACTGCAGGCATGAAGGGCTGCACCAAACAAGCGATAAACTACAAGAAATTTTTAAAAGATTTTAACGATCTTGGTTTTATGGTCATAGCTATTGGCTCCCAAGATATAGCAGCTCAAAAGAAATTTCAAGAAGAAACTTCAGCTGGAGTTATGTTTTTAAATGATAGTGAGTTTATGCTTGAGAAAGCACTTGAACTTCCAGTTTTTTCTGCATCAAATGGCCATAAATTCTACTTTAGACAAACACTTATCATAAAAGATGGCAAGGTAAGGCACGCATATATAGTGGATGATCCTGAGAATGATGCCAAAAATATGCTAGAAAAACTCAAAGAAAAAGACTACTAGGAGCTAAAATGAGTCAAAATAGCAAAATCGAAAAGTCTTATGACGAACTAACTTATAAATCCATAGCTTTTGCACAATCATCACCTTACAGGCTTGAAGCTTGTGCTACACTTCTTGGCGTAAACCCGCCGCCGTGCAAAAATGCAAGAGTTTTAGAGATAGGATGTAGCTTTGACGGAAATTTGATCCCATTTGCAGCGAATAATAAAAACGCAAAAGTAGTTGGTATAGACCTCAGTGGAGAGCAGATAAGGCGTGGGCAAGAGATCGTTAAAGAGATGGGGCTTACAAATTTAGAGCTTATCCATGGCGATATTTGCGAATTTAACGGCGATGAGAAATTTGACTATATCATTGCTCATGGTGTTTTTAGTTGGGTACCTGACTTTGTAAAAGAAGCCATATTAAAAGTCGTAAGAGAGAATTTAAGTGCAAATGGCGTGGCATTTATCTCCTATAATGTTTATCCTGGTTGGAAAGTAAAAGACATCGTAAGAGATATAATGCTACTTGCCACAAAAGATAAAGAGAGCATGCAAGATAAGCTAAAAGCAGCCAAGGAAGCACTTTTAATCTATAAAGAATATTTGCTTAGTAAAGATAATATAACTTATGAAAATAAAATGCCTACAAGAATGCTGTTGTTTTGGATAGATGAGATACTTTCAAAAGATGACTTCTACATAGCTCACGAGTTTTTGGAAGATACAAATAATCCATTTTATTTCAAGGATTTTAATACCATGCTCACCAGAAATGAGCTTGCTTATCTTTGTGAATATACGCTTGATGATATCTTTGTTCCAGATATTGGCATAGCCACAGTAGATGAATACAAAAACAATAAATTTAAAGATAGGATCGATTTGGAACAGTTTATGGACATAGTTAGCAATAAGGTCTTCAGACAAAGCCTAATAGTCCATAACAAAACTTACGAGGGCATAGCCAATAAGCAAATAGGCCCAGGCGACATTAATAAAATTCACGTTGTAGCAAATTTTACAAAGAAAGGCAATGAGTGGCAAGACAGTTGCTCCGTTATGCCACAAGACATATCATGGCTTTGCGAGGTCTTTTATAAGATGTATCCAGCTAGCATAAACCTTTCTCAGATTTTAGAAATTTTACCAGAAGATAAACTCATGGTTTATAGCGCCTTTGTAAGAATTTTAACAAACTCGACTGATGCAATGATCTTAAAAGATGAGCAAAAAAATATTGAGTATAAGCCCGGATACTCAAGACTTAGCGTAAATTTAACAAACTATGTAAAGTATTTTTTAAATCATAAAAATAACGCTGATGTTACTTTTGCTAATAAATTTAGCATTTTAGGAAAATTTAATACCGTCGATTATTACATACTTTTACTGCTTGATGGTAAAAATAGTTTAGAAGAAGTAGCCGCAAAGGCTTTGAAATTTATCAAAGAAAGCAACGAGAATATATTGGATATAGATGGGAAAGTACTTAAAAAAGATAAGGTTGCCGCAAATATAATGAACTATGTGCTAGGCACAGCAAAAATAGCTAGTATGCTTTATCTACTAGAAGAAATTTAAGGTTTAAGTTTTACTTTGTTTATATAGTTGTGTGATTTTATCTTTTAGATTTAGTGTATTTTTTGAGAGAGCTATGAAAAATGGGCTTTTTAAATTAGCAAGCTCGTAGCTGATCTCTTTGCTGCTATTAGCGTCAAATACTTTTCCGCCACAAAAATTTACGAGCGCTTCTCCTGCAGCATTGTCCCAAAGGTAGCTTGGCGCAAATCTCAAATAAGCTCCACCAAATTCAACCAAACGGCAAAATTTTATGGCTGAGCCGATGCACCTTTGCTTAAAATTTAAGCTCTGTCCTATAAGTTCTATCTCTTTGGCATCACCTCTTCTGCTTGAAAAGATTAGATTGTCTAAATTTTTATCTTTTTTGTTTAGATCGATCCTCTTTATGATTTCATTATTGTCACCTAAAATTTCTTTAAAAGCGCCGTTTTCATCAGCATAAAAAAGCTCTTTGCTAACTGGGATAAAAATGACACCAAGCACCGGTCTAGCTTTCTTTATAAGCGCTATGCAAACGCAAAATTCGCCATTTCTAGCTAGAAATTCTTTCGTGCCATCAAGAGGATCTACGAGCCAAAACTCGTCTTTATCGCTTTCTTGCAAGATACTCTCTTCAGAGCAAATTTTTATCCCACTTTTGCTTAGAATTTTTATTATCGCTTCATTTGCAGCTAGATCAGCGCTAGTTAGTGGCGAGCTGTCATCTTTTAGGCAGACTTTAAGAGCCGTATTATCTGCAGAGTAAAATTTCATTATTTGCGCTCCAGCATTAACGGCTGCTTTTTTAGCTAAATTTAGAAGCTCACTCATTTTGGTGTTCTGTTTGTCTCTCCAACATAAAGCTGTCTTGGGCGGACGATCTTTATCGTATCTTGCTCTTTTAGCTCGATCCACTGGCTGATCCAGCCTGGAGTCCTGCCGATGACGAAGATTACAGCAAACATATTATTTGGTATACCAAGCGCCTTTAGGATGAGCCCTGAGTGAAAATCAACGTTTGGATATAAATTTCTACTCACAAAGTAGTCGTCATTTAGCGCGATCTCTTCGATGCGGTTTGCGATCTTGATAAGCTCTGAGTTAATGCCTATCTCATCCATAAGCTGATCTCTCATCTTCTTAAGCACTTTTGCGCGAGGGTCAAAGTTTTTATAGACCCTATGGCCAAAGCCCATTAGCCTAAATGGATCGTTTTTATCCTTTGCTCTAGCGATGTATCTATCGACATTTGCGACCGAGCCGATCTCTTCAAGCTGGCGGATGACACCCTCGTTTGCCCCACCATGAGCCCAGCCCCAAAGTGCTCCAATACCTGCACTTATACATGCGTATGGGTGAGCATGCGTTGAGCCAACAGTCCTAACAGTCGTTGTTGAAGCATTTTGCTCGTGATCTGCGTGCAGCATAAAGACCGTGTCAAGTGCTTTTATCTCGATTGGCTTAAGATCGACGTGCTCGTATGGATAGCCCCTCATCATGTAGAGGAAATTTTCAGTAAAGCCACGATCTAAATTTGGATATATGATAGGAAGTCCGCGTGAGTAGCGGTAGCTAAAGGCCGCGATCGTTGGAATTTTAGCGATTATACGCATAGCCATCTCGTGATACTCTTCAGGTTTATCCATATTTAGGTGATCTGAGTAAAAGGCACTTAGCGCTGATACTGCTGCTTGCAATATCGCCATAGGGTGCGCCTTGTCTGGAAATGCGTCAAATAGCTTCATCATGCCCTCATGTATAAAGCTTCTTTTTTTAAGCTCGGTTTTAAAATTTATATACTGATCATTTGTTGGAAGCTCTTTGTTTAAAAGTAAGTATGCCACATCTAAAAATGTCTTATTTTCAGCCAAATACGCGATATCATAACCTCTATACATTAGCTCGCCTTTTAAGCCGTCTATATAAGTTATCGCCGAGCGACACATCGCAGTTGAAGTATAGCCTCTGTCAAAAGTAAACATTCCAGTATCACTAAAAAATGTCGAGATGTCTATCACATCAGGCCCCATAGTGCCTTTTAGTATAGGAAACTCGTAACTCTTGCCGGTTCTGTTATCAGTTAGCGTAGCTGTATTTGATGACATTTTTACTCCTTACTTCTTGATTGCATTAGAAATTTTATAATTATTGTCCCTATTATAGCTTGAGCTAGGCTTGCTAGGATAAAAGATGAGTAAGAATAGTCACTTATCTCACCTGATCTGTGTGCGATAGTAGCAACTGCTACTAGAAGCGTTAGTGGCATAGATTGTGAGAGAGAAAACAAAAATATCCCTTTAAATCCTAATTTTGCTATAAATAACACACTTGAAAAAAGCCTTGTGGCAAGCATCGCACAAAATATAAAAATAGCATCTTTTATCACTTCATTTGAGCTTAGGCTTGAGAGCTTGAAGGTTGAGCCTATGTGTATAAAAAATATCGGTACCAAAAATCCAAATCCAAAACTTGAAAGCTTGTGCGGTAAGTCTTTTTTATGATCAAAAAATGTCGCTATAAACATACCTGCGATAAACGCGCCAAAGGCAACTTCTAAATTCAAATAAAGCATAAGTGCAATCATCGAAAAAAATACAGCAATGCTTAGCCTAATATCTTTTTCGTCCTTATCGTAGTGTGGCATAAGGATCACTTTAAGCCCCGGATACCACCAAAAAAGCACATCTAAAATTTTAAAGCTTAGCACGCTGATAGCTAAAAATAAGATCAAATAGCCAATCGTTAGCCATAAATTTATACTAGCTCCAAACTGCAAATAGGCTGCTATAAATGTCAAAAGCGTAATGCTTATAAGCTCGCCAATAGTTGCAATAAGCATGCTTAAATTTAGCCATTTTACATCTCTGCCATACTCTTTAAATAGCGTAAATATCATGCCAACGGCCATTATCGGGATAATGATGATATAGAGCAAACTAAGATCAAAACTAAATGTAAGTGCAGTTGCTAGCGAGTAAATGAGGGCAAGATAGATAAGCCCCAGACGTAAAATTTTACGGTCAATGTTTATAAGCATTCTAAGATCGATCTCCATACCAGCTAGAAACATCAAAAAGAAAAAGCCAACTTCGCTAATTAGCTTAAACATCTCATTTTCGCCGACAAGTCCGATGTAGCTAGCTAGTGCTCCAAGTATTATCTCAGCAGGAGCGACAGGAATGCGTAAAATTTTAGAAATATAAGGCGAAGCAAAGACGATAAATGCCAAAACGACAAGAATACTAAGCTCGCTAGCTTGATGTAACTGCAAAAAAATCCTTAAATTAAAAATGTTTGATTGTATAAAAAGCTTTGTTATTTTTTGATTAAGCTAAGCGATTTTTGGGCAAAATGGCGACAAATTTTTAAAAATTTGGAGTGCAAATTTATGCGTAAATTTCTATTTTTTGTCTTGATGTTTTTTGGAATTTCTGGCTTTGCAGATGAGCTAAGTTTAGTTCAAAGTTTTAAATTTGATGGAAGTATTTTTTATAAGAAAAATACAGCCAAAGATGAGAGCTTTTACTTTTTAAAAAATGAAAATTTTGATGAGCATTTTGTAGGCTTTAGAGTGAAATTTGATAAAAATATAAAAGGTGAAAGTATGCTTGTTGAGCTAAAAAGAAAGATAAAAGAGGCTAAAGAGGTGCTTTATAGCGAAGAGAATGATCAAATTTTAGCTCTCATAAAAGATGAAACTAGCAGTAAAAATATAGAAATAATCCACTTTTTACTTAGAAAAGATGGAGTCTTAATGCTTTCATATGAGAGAATTTATGATCCAAAAACTCTGGTAGATGGGCTTAAGCCTGTACTTTTAAGTGAAGCTAGAAATTTTATGCTTCAGATGCCAAAGGTAGAAGCTAGGTAGAAAGGTGGATGTGGCGGTATTTTGCACTGCATGCGATTAAAAACTACGACAAATTTTTATTTATCAAGTCAGATAAGCGTCAAGTAAATTTTAAAATTTCATGAACGAGTAATTTCGGCTCTGATTTTAGTGGCAAGCTTTGCGAGACCTAAAATCAATAGTCAATTCTTGCGAGTGAATAGAATTTTAAAATTTTCGCGATAGTAAAATTCTATTTTTAAAAATACAGACTTTTCTATTTTTAGGTTCTTTTATTCAAAAGGGAGACAAGGGGACTCGAGTTACGAAGCCGTCCCCTATCCCCCTTTTTAAATCCCCAATCCCCTCGCACGTTCAAAGTGCATGCAATGGTACTAAAGCACTGCATGCGATTAAGAAAATCTAGCAAAATTTAAACTCTATTAAATTTGCAAACTCTCATAAACTCTTGCCAAGTAAAATGCCAAGATAGCTTGCAAGTAGGCAAAAAACAAGGTTTAAAAAGATATTTAAAAAGCCTTTTATCAGCTCGCCTTCTATTAAAAATTTCACGCTATCAAGGCTAAAGCTTGAAAATGTTGTAAATCCGCCAAGTATGCCAACGACCAAAAATACTCTCACGCTTTGGCTTAAATTTAGACAAAACAAAACGCCGATAATAAAGCTGCCAAGCACATTTACGCCAAGTGTGGCTAGCGGAAAGTGACTAAATTTTAGCAGCTCGCCAGCTAAAAACCTGCATCCAGCCCCGATAAAGCCTCCAAGCCCTGCGAAAAGCAAATTTGCAAGCATTAGTGACAGATACTAGCGAAGTTAAAACCACGCTTTGTAAGCTCCTCGATATCCTTGCTAGCTTTCTCGCCTTTTGCGGTGAGATAGTCGCCAATGACGATCGCATCGGCGCCATTTTCAAAGATCTCGTATTGTCTATCGCCTAAAATTTTCTCTCTGCCGCCAGCTATCATGACTCTAGTTTCTGGTAGATCTCTTTTGGTCTCACGCACTATTTTTAGGGCTTCATCCGTACTAAGAGGAGGCAGATCAAGAGTTAGAGCTTCATTTTTAATGAAAAAATTTATCGGTGACGAAAATGGCTCAAGCTCTTTTAGACTAGCTCTAAAGCTCACCCTGTCAGCCTCACTCTCACCAACGCCGTAAATACCACCAGCGCAAAGCATAAGACCTGCTCTTTTTGCATCTAAATTTGTCTGATATCTCTCGTCCCAAGTGTGAGTTTTACAAATTTTTGGAAAAAATTCTCGGCTTGTTTCAAGGTTGTGGTTGTAGCTAAAAACGCCAGCCTTTTTAAGCTCGATAAGCTGCTCGTAAGTTGCCATGCCGTTACATGCGATGAGCATCAAATTTGGTACTTCTTTGCTCACGGCTCTTGCTAAAGATGCGATGTAGTCGGTCTTTTTGTCGTTCAGTCTAGCACCACTTGTAACTAAACAAAAGCCAAGAGCGTGGTTTTTATAAGCCATTTTGGCTTCGTCCACCACCTGTTGCACGCTTTTTTCTTTAAATTTTGAGATATCGGCACCAGCTTTGGCACTTTGCGTGCAATAAGCGCAGTCCTCGGCGCAGTTTCCTTGAGTGACTGAGCATATCGCACAGAGCATAATTGTTTTCATTTTTCATCCTTTTTTGGGGCGTATTATAGCTTTGATAGGTTTAAAATTTAAGTAGGGTGATTTATGAATTTGCAAAAATAGTTTGATGAAATGTATAAAATTATTTTTATTCAAAGATGGACAAAGGGGCTTGAGTTACGGTCTGCTCGCAGCTGCGAGCTAGCGAAGCAAAGCCGTCCCTTTTCTTCCTTTTAATCCCCTAAACCATTCGCACGTTAGAAGTGCATGTAATAGTACTTTGCACCGCATGCGTTCGTATATATAGCAAGTGTCAAGTAAATTTTAAAAATTCAAGAACGAGTAATTTTGGCTCTAAAATTTGAGTTAAGCGGTAAGCGAAGCTAAATTTTAGCAGTCAATTCTTGCAAGTGAGTGAAATTTTAAAATTGCTCCACGATATAAACTTATTAAAAACTATGCGAAAAGCTTAAATCTTATGACATTACTTTCTCTTATAAATTTCCGCTCTCTCTTTTAAAAGACTAGTTTTTAAATTTGGCAAAGCGCTAAGCTCGCCAAAAAAGTACGTACTGCGATGTGAAGCTACCATCTAACTGAGTGTAGTTGGTGACGAGGTTTTTGCCCTTTATGCTGGCTAAGCTTAGCGGTGGTGTCAGGCACTTAAATTCCAAATTTATAAAAGCCAAATTTAGGCTCAAGGGCTCAGATTTGGCTAGAATTTTTTAGTTTTCAGAGATAAGGGTCTTTTTCTTGCACTTTGTGCACTCTATAAATGTGCCTTTTTTAAGATCTTTTTTGATCATATCGCCGCCACATTCGTCGCATTTTTGCTCAACTGGCTCGTAGTTTGAGACGAAGTCGCATTTTGGATAGTTGGCACATCCATAAAATTTACCGCGCCTGCTAAACCTTTCGACGATCTCACCGCCACATTTTGGACATGGCACATCAAGCTTTTTAAGCTCGCGTTTTGGCTTTGCTGCCGCAGTAGCAGCGCCTGCCTCTGCGCTCTTTTCATTATCTTTTGCGACGTTTCTTGAGTATTTGCATTTTGGAAAATTTGAGCAAGCGATAAACTCGCCGTATCTGCCCTTTCTAAGCACTAGCTCGCTTCCGCACTCTGGGCACTTCTCTCCGATCGGAGTAGCCGTTTTTAGGCTCTTTATGCCAGTTTTTCCAGCACTAATTTTTTCCATAAATGGATAGTAAAAGTCGCTTAGCACCTTTTGCCAGTCAGCCTTATCAAGTGCTATCTCATCGAGCTTTTCTTCAAGATGTGAGGTAAATTCGCTATCAACGATATTGCTAAAGTGCTCCTCCAAAACACCTATCATGCTGAATGCGATATCGTTTGGTATGAGCTGCTTTTTCTCGACTCTCACGTAGTCTCTTGAGGTTAGCAGCGTGATAGTCGGTGCATAGGTACTTGGGCGGCCGATGCCAAGGCTTTCAAGCTTTTTAACAAGGCCAGCTTCTGAGTACCTAGCTGGTGGCTCGGTGAAATTTTGCGTGCTTTTTATGCTTTGCAAGTTCATCTCGTCGCCCTTTTTTAAATTTGGCAAAATTTTATCCTTATCAAGCTCGCCATAAACTTTGTAAAAGCCGTCAAATAGTACCTTTCTGCCGCTTATCTTAAACTCGCCTTTTTCGCTTGCGACATAGACATTTTGCGTTTGACTCACACATGCGCTCATTTGGCAGGCTAAAAATCTATTATAGATGAGTGTGTAGAGTTTAAGCGCGTCTTTTTCTAAAAATTTAGCGGCGATTTGTGGAGTGAAGTTTAAATTTGTAGGGCGAATCGCTTCGTGGGCTTCTTGCGCGGCTTTTGAACTTGTCGTGTAGCTTATCGCTTTGGCCGGCAGATACTCTTTGCCGTAGTTTTGCAATATATGCTCTCTAGCGGCCGCGACAGCCTCTTTGGCTAAATTTAAGCTATCTGTTCTCATATATGTGATAGCACCCATGAAGCCTTCGTGAGTTTGTACGCCTTCATAGAGGCTTTGTGCGATCATCATCGTCTTTTTAGGGCTAAAGCCAAGACGGTTGCTCGCACTTTGCTGAAGGGTTGAAGTCATAAATGGCGGGCTTGGCTGGATCTTTCTATCTTTACTCTCGATCTCACGGACACTAAATTTCTCATTTTGTAAATTTTCAATGATGTATTTTGCGCGGTCTGGGTTTTGGATGGTAAGCTTTTCGATCTTTTGGTTTTCAAATTTAACTAGCTCAGCGTCTAGGTCTTTTTTAAAAACGGTGTCAATGGTGTAGTATTCAACTGGCTTAAATGCCTGGATTTCACGCTCGCGGTCGACTATTATCTTTAGTGCCGCACTTTGAACACGGCCAGCGCTTAAGCCTTTTTGTATCTTTAAATTTAAAAGCGGACTTAGCTTGTAGCCAACTATGCGGTCGAGCAAACGCCTTGTTTGCTGGGCATTGACGCTATTCATATCGACGTGTCTTGGGCTTTTTAGAGCGTTTTGTATGGCGCTTTTGGTGATCTCGTGAAAGACGATGCGAGGCAGACTAGTTGGCTCTTTGCCGATAGCGTTTGCGATGTGAAATGCGATCGCCTCACCCTCTCTATCCTCATCGGTCGCGAGGTAAATTTCATCAGCACCCTTAGCAAGCTCTTTTATCTCTTTTACGATGGCGGAGTGATCACTGCTGATGCGATACTCTGGGGTAAATTTATCATCTTCTATCTTGATACCAAAGCTTGTTTTTGGCAGGTCTCTGATGTGGCCCTTTGAGGCGATGACGTTGTAGCTTTTATCTAGAAAATTTTTGATAGTCTTTGCTTTTGCGGGAGATTCCACGATGATTAAGCTTTTCATTTATATATAGCCTTTGAATTTTTTGGCGTAATTGTAGCAGAAATAATTTTTAAAGTATCAAGACATAAAAATTAAATCCGTCTTTATTATTTTAAAAATTTTTTCATTCATGCCTATAAAGTTTTTAGAAAATTTCACGATATAGTTTTTGTGCGACAAGAAGTCGTAACTAAAAAATTAAAAGGATTTACAATGAGTTTTCGTATTAACACAAACGTAAACGCACTTAACACACACGCTAACGCAGTTAGCAACAACACTGACCTATCTAAGTCACTTAACAAACTTAGCTCAGGTCTTAGGATTCAAACAGCTGCAGACGATGCTTCAGGTCTATCTATTGCAGATAGCTTAAGAAGTCAAGCTTCAGCTTTAGGTCAAGCTATTGCAAACGGTAATGATGCTATTGGTATCATTCAAGTTGCCGATAAAGCTATGGACGAGCAGCTAAAAATTCTTGATACTATCAAGACAAAAGCTACTCAATCAGCTCAAGACGGCCAAACAACTCAATCACGCCAAGCATTGCAAGCTGATATCGTTCGTCTAATGGAAGAGCTTGACAATATCGGTAACACTACTTCATTTAACGGTCAGCAACTACTAAACGGAACATTCTCTAATAAAGAATTCCAAATAGGTGCTTACTCAAACCAAACTGTTAAAGCAAGTATTGGTGCGACTACATCTGATAAGATCGGCCTTACACGTTTTGAGAGTTCAAAATTACTTACCGCTATGGGTGAAGTAAAGCTTAAATTCTTAAACGTTGATGGTGTAAATGATGTTGGCGTTACAGCTGCTACTATTTCAACAGGTATAGGTAAAGGACTTGGTGCTCTAGCTGAGAATATTAATAAAGTTGCTGATAAAACTGGTGTTAGAGCGACAGCTGATGTTACTTGGAAAGCTAGTGTTGCTATTGCTGGTGGTCTAATTAAATCTTTAACAATCAACGGCGTTAAGATCGGCGACCTAGAGGTTAAAGCAAATGATGCAAACGGTGCACTAGTAAATGCTATCAACTCTGTAAAAGATCAAACTGGTGTTGAAGCTTCTGTTGATGCTGAAACAGGCAAAATGGTACTAACAAGCCGTGATGGTCGTGCTATAGTTGCAACTGGTACAGACATTGAGAAAGGACTTGGCGGAAAAGGTAACAATTTAACAAAAGGCTTTGTTGGAAGACTAAATTTGGTTCGTCTTGATGGTAGAGATATTAAACTAGAAGGTGGCGGTGCTACTAAATTGTCAATAGCATTCTCTGCTGATGGTGGTGCTCAACAATCAGTATCTCTAAGAGACATAAGAGGCCAAATAGATAAAACCCTAGCAACTGCTATGGGCTTCCAAAGAATGAGTAAAGCTTTATCAGTAGCTCAATCTGCTGGTGTTATGACACTTCGTGGCGCGATGGCTGTTATGAGTATCGCTGAGTCTGCTCAAAAAACACTTGATCAAGTTCGTTCAGACCTTGGTTCAGTTCAAAATCAACTTCAAGCTACAGTTAATAACATCACTGTAACTCAAGTTAACGTAAAATCAGCAGAATCTCAAATCAGAGATGTTGATTTTGCTAGCGAGTCTGCTAACTTCTCGAAACATAACATCCTAGCTCAATCAGGTGCTTATGCTATGAGTCAAGCAAACAGCGTACAACAAAACGTAATGAAGCTTCTACAATAGTTTCATTAAGGTTTTAGATAGAGGCTTTGTCGTAGTAACAAAGCCTTAAGAGTGTTAATGCTTTTACAATACGCAAACCCACGCCCCAAAGTTCTAACTTTGGGGTTTTATACTTTTGCAATCAATAAAATATCTTAAACTTTGTATATGAGCTTTTAAAATACTCATGCTAAATTTGATGCTTTAAAGCCTTAGCAATAAACTAAGGCTTTAAATTATAAACTAAATCCATCATCAACTACAATATTTTGTCCATTTACATATTTTGATACATCACTTAGTAAATAAATCAAAGCACCGCAAATATCATTTGCATCAAGCATTCCTTTCATGCCACATCTTTTTTTATATTGGCTTAAAAATGGCTCAGGCTGTCCATCTAAAATTCCTCCAGGACTTATAGAATTTACGCGGATATTGTCTTTTTTAAACATCTTTGCCATGTATTTTGTCATGCCAAGAAGGCCATGTTTTACTACTGTATATTCGACAGGAGAGTGCATATTTGTTCCCTCGTAGGTCTCAAAAGCAGGAGCTCCGATACCTTGTATAGATGAGATATTTATGATATTACCGTGACCTTGCTCTAAAAAGTATTTTATAAAATTTTGCGAGATATTAAAGTATCCGCCAAGGTGTAAATTTAAGAAGGCATTGAAATCATTCATATCTATCTCAAAAAATTTCTTACCGTAATTTTTATTTTTTGGATAGGCGTTATTTACCAGTGCATCTATGTGGCCATATTTTGAGTGTAAGAAATTTATGGCTTCATTAACAGAATTTACGTCACTGATGTCAATTTGTAAAACTTCGATTTTCGCATCTTTGTTTGAGTTTTTTATCTCATCTTTTAGTAAATTTGCTCTTTTTGTGTCGACTTCTGCTATTACTCCAACTCCGTTTTGACTAGCGATGGCTCTTATGAAAGCACTTCCTATCCTACCAGCCCCTCCCGTTACTACTATGACTTTATCTGTTAGCATTTTTTTCCTTCATTAAAAACTCTACAAATTTAAAATCCAGTTCACAATCTATATCGATTGATCTGTCTTCACTCATCACATAAAGCCCAGTTTTTGGCAAAAACAATGTATCGTTATTTAGTAAGGCTTCACGTTTCCAGATATAGATAGAAGCGTTCATATCATAAGTCTTTGGTGCATCTTGTCGTCTTACAATAGCTTTTGCTAAAGTTTTCGCAAGCCCCACATGTCCATCAGGATAAATTTCAACCAAGTTAAAGTACGGACTTCTTCTGCTTGGCATTGCAGTTATTAGATTGTCATTTTCATCGCGCAGAAACTGATTGTAAGCGTTTATGATATCGCTCACATCACGAAGTGGAGCTGTTGCATCAAGATCGATCTCATAATCAAATTTTTGCGCATAATGTTGTTCACTTTTTAAAAAAGCATCTTTTATCACATCAAGCTTTCCAGCTGTATCGCTGGCCATAGCAGCATCTCTTTTAAAAAAGACTTCTGCGCCGTATTTTACTGCCGTTTCTGCGATCAAATCGCTATCAGTACTAATTACTATATGTTCAAATAAATTTGACTCTCTGGCTTGCTCTATGGTGTAAGCGATAAGGGGTTTTCCACAAAGCTCACGTACATTTTTCCCTTTTACACCCTTGCTACCGCCTCTCGCACATATCGTACATAAAACATTACTCATTATTTTGCCTTTGAATTTGATCTATTACTCCCATAGTATCTTGTCCTTCACTAAAGCCACAAACGTATCTTTGCTCACCCAAGACATCTTTATGCATAGCTAAAAACATCTCATTTCTTGCCAAATTTGGCATGTTAAAAATTTGCCTATTGATATCTTGTTTTATGAGAGTACCTTTTATGAAATTAAGCTCATAAGTGGAGCCTTCGCACTCCACTCGCACGTTTCTATGCGTCATATGGCTTAGATAATCAATGCTTATATTGGCTACTACATTATTATCTGTTTTGCCAAAGATCAAACATAAATCATCGCTTGTTATCTGCAAATTTGAGATTTTATTTTGAAAGCTTTTTACGCTCTTAAATTTGCCACACAGCCACATGGTATAGTCTAACTCATGACTAAGATCTAGCAAAACCCCACCGCCTTTTTCTTTGCTAGCACTATAACATTTTCTATAGTCTTCATTCCTCCAGCTTGGTAGATACTGTCCACAACTAGCATTTATGTATAAAATTTTTTCACTCTCCAAAAACTCTTTTAGTTTTTGTAAAAGTGGATGAAATCTAAGCACGTAGCCTACAAAAATTTTATTGTTTTTTGGTGTAAAATCGTAAAATTTCTCAAACAAAGGCTTTTCACAAAGTATTATTTTATCTTTTACTTTCTCGTCTAGAAATTTTAAATTTTGCAAATGTAAAAATGTGGGAGTTGCTATGACAAAGTAGTCAAACTTGTCTAAATTTGAGACTTCTTCTAAACTTTTGTAACAAATTTTATTGGCTACATTTTGGCTAGTAACGAGGCAGATCTCATCTATCTGCGGTAAAGCTTCCAATACTTCGTAATGCCTTTTACCAATCGAACCATAGCCTAAGATAAGAGCTTTCATCTAAAATGCCTCATCAAAATATTTTTGCGTATTCTTCATTTGCTTTTTGATACTCTTCTAAGCGGCCTATATCGATCCAGTACTCATGTATAGGAAACGAGATTACGTTTTTACCTTGGCTTATTGCTTTTTCAAAAAGAGTCGGCATATCGTAAAACTCATTTTGTGGTATTAGATCTAAAATTTCTGGCGAGAGCATATATATCCCAGCACTTACAAAAAATTTCTGCACCGGTTTTTCTGAGATCTCTACTATCTTGTTGTCATTCATTTTTACCACGCCGTAAGGAACCTCATAGTCATACTCCCTGACGCACATTGTAGCCGTCGCTTTATTTAGTGTGTGGTAGTTAAAGATATGCTCGAAATTTACATTTGTAAGAAGATCGCCATTCATTACAAAAAATGGTTCGTTTGGTCGCTCTTTAAGTAGGCTTAATGCACCTGCTGTACCCATTCTTTTTTGCTCCAAAATGTAGTCGATGTTTACTCCAAATTCTTTGCCGTCACCAAAATAGTCCTTGATGATGTCTGCATTAAAATTTACACACATCGTGATATTTACAAAGCCATACTCTGCAAATTTCTCAACTATCGTTTGAAGTATCGGCTTGTTTCCGACCTTTAACATTGGCTTTGGAGTATCTTGCGTAAGCGGTCTAAGCCTAGTACCAAGGCCTCCTACCATTAAAATGACTTTGTTTGTTTTACTGGCCGGTTTTATAATATCTTCGATATCTTCTATGCCAACTAGCTTTCCAAGTTCATCTATTAGTGGGATTTTATGAAGCTTTTTTGCAAGTGCTATTTTTAGTATTGACTCTTTTGTGTCGCCAACATTTGCAATACTTGGACTCTTGTGCACTATAAGATTTATATTGCTATTTAGATCAAGACCATTTAATAGTCCACGCCTAATATCCCCATCTGTTACTGTACCTACAAGGCTATCGTTTTCATCCACGACGATAGCTATTTGGAGCCCACCATTATTGATTGTTTGTAGGGCGTCTTTTATGGTTGAATTTACGCTTAGCTTTATATCGTTTACTATTCTCATTTCAAACCTATATCATAAAATTTCTTTTTCAAAATATCATCAAGCTCGATCTCTTTTAAAATTTTAACCATTTTTTTGCTTGAATTACCACCATCATATGGATTGGTAGTATCTTTTAAAACTTGCTCAAATTCTTTTGAACATACCCTTTTGATAGCGGCTAAAATTTCTTCTTTAACGGGCCTAACGTCTATCACACTGCTAGCTTTTGCACGTCCTTTTTGGCGGTCGCCTATATTTATGGTGGCCTTTTTAAAGCTTGGGACTTCTGAAAGGCCACTTGAGCTATTCCCTAGGACTATATCAACAAATTTTATCGCACTTAGATATCTCAGCTGTCCAAGTGAAGCAAATGCCACAGCTTTTTGTGAATTTTTACTCACATACTCGTCTATCATGTTATTTATCACATCACTATCTGTATCGCTATTTGCCTTCGTAAAGATAAAATTTGTATCTTTTAACTCATCTATTGCTTTTAAAAGCTCGCTAAATTGCTCTTTTGCACTACTATTTTCAAGTGTTACCGGATGAAATGTGATTAGTATATTTTTTTTAGCAAGCTTAAAATTTATAGACTTTTCAAACTCATCTTTATTTAGTAAATTTAGCTTTTTTATATTTTCAATGCCAGGACCGCCGACATTAAAGACTCTGCTAGGTTCTTCTCCTAGCTGGATTATACGATTTGCATACTCTCTTGTAGCTGCAAAATGAATATGGCTCATCTTTGTTATGCTGTGCCTAAAAGCCTCATCAAATGCCCCTTGAGTAGTTTCTCCACCATGTATGTGTGCTATTGGTATTTGCATGATACCAGCTACGCCAGCTACGCCAAATATCTCGTATCTATCGCCAAGAAGCACCAATATATCTGGTTTAAGTTCGCTAAAAGCTGGGGCAAATTTTTCATAAACCTTTGCCATCTCAGTGCATATATCAAGCTTTGAGTGCGAAGAGCCTAAAATTTCTATCTTTTTATCTATCTTAAATTCTTTTTCAATCTCTTTGTATGTGAGTCCAAACTCAGGACTTAGGTGCATGCCAGTGACAATAAGCTGAAGCTCAAGCTCACTATCTGCCTCAATTTCTTTTAAGAGCCAGTAAAGTAGGCCATATTCAGCTCTGGTGCTTGTCACTACACAAATTTTTCTCATATCAGATCATCTTGTTTATAATCTTTTTGTGAAATTTGTCCAATTACTTCATCCCATCTCATAGGATTTATGCCATCCCCTGGACGTTTTACACAGATATTTTGTTCGCTAAAAATTTCGCCTTTTTTTATATCACACTTTGCTACAATCGATTTTCTAGCTATTTTTATATTTTCACTCTCACTTTTGCTAAAGTGCTTAAGTCTATTTCCAAGTGCTAATTCAATATTTCTAATGCTCCTAACCATAGCCGCCAGCTCATCTGGCTCAAGGCTAGCCTTGTGATCAGGTCCAGGCATGCTCTTATCAAGCGTAAAGTGCTTTTCTATGATCTTTGCACCCATGGCAACCGCTGCGATATCGACCTCAATACCAAGCGTATGATCACTATATCCGACCTCAAGCCCAAAGGCATTTTTTAGAGTTATCATCGCCTTTAAATTTACATCCTCCATCGGCGTTGGATACTGCGTATTTGCATGAAGAAGGCTTATGTTTTCACGTTTCGTGCCGCTTTTTACAAGTACATCTATTGCGGCTTCTACCTCGCCTAAATTTGCCATACCAGTTGAGAGGATGATCTTTTTATTTAAGCCACCTATCTGCCTAAGATAGGGTAAATTTGTTATCTCGCCACTTGGGATTTTAAATGTACTAAGCCCAAGCTCATGAAGAAGCTTTATGCTATCGCTATCAAAAGGAGTTGAGAGAAATGTGATATTTTTTTGTTTGCAGTAGGCAATGAGCTCCTTGTGCATATTTTCATTTAACTCGAGTTTTTTTATCATATCAAATTGACTCTCGTTTTTATCGGTAGTTTGTTTTTGGTAGCTAGCTTTTTGTGCATTTTTTGAAACTAGATTTTGAGCTTTAAAGGTTTGAAATTTCACTGCATTAGCGCCAGCTTTAGCTGCCACGTCGATCAGCTTTTTGGCTAAATTTATATCACCATTGTGGTTAACCCCAGCTTCAGCTATGATAAAAACACTATTTGACATCAAATTTCCTTAAAATTCCAGTTTTACGCCTTTATAAAAGCGTTTTTCTCCAAGCTTCTCATCACACTAGTTCCGCCGCCTATGATAGAATTTTCGCCTATCACGATATACTCTTTGCTGGTTGCATTGCTGCCAAAAAATGTCTCATCTTGCACGACAACACCACCATTTACCACGCTTGCTGTTGAGATATGGCAATGATCGCCGATAGTTGCGTCATGCTCCACAAGCGCCTTTGTATTTATGATGCAGTTTTTGCCGACACTTGCACCAGCGTTAATCAAGGCATGATGCATCACAACCGTTCCCTCACCTACACTTGCATGCTTTGAGATATACGCAAGCGGAGAGATAATGACTGGAAGGCCAAAACCTATCTCTTTTAGTAGCGCAAACAGCCTTTTTCTAGGCTCACTGCTTTTTATCTGCCCAACCGTCACCACAGCATTTTTGCATGATGTAAAAACCTCAGCCAGATCATCATCGCTACCTATAATCTCATAGCCAAGCACCTTTTTGCCAATATTTTCTGCCGTATCTATAATGCCAATTATATTAAATTTAGCTTCACTCTCAATAACATCTATCACACTCTTGCAGTGCCCGCCGCCACCTATTAAAACTATATCTTGCACGGCTATACTCTTGCACTACTTGGGATATTTACTATCCTATCACTTAGAAATTTAGCATTTTTTAGCTCATCTTTTTGGCACTCCTTAAACATATCAAGCTCATTCATAAGCTGCCAGATAGGACGCGTAAAAACGCCATTTTCATTACTAAATTTCAAAAACTCATCTCTTCTTTCATGGCTCTCAAACAGCACCGCATTTAGCCAAAAATTTGACCTAGCATCCACCGGCTCATCTATAAATTTCACATCATCAAATTTAGAAAAATACTTTTTATAGATCATCGCAAGCTCGCGTTTGCTCTTTAAAAATAGCTCCAAATTTTCTAGCTGAGCCACAAGCAGGGCCGCGTTTAAATTTGGTAGGCGGTAGTTGTAGCCGATCTCGCTGTGGCGGTATTCAAAAGGATGTGGCACCTTGGCCGTTGTGGTGATAAATTTAGCGTGCTTTGCTATCTCCTCGTCGTTTGTGATGACAGCTCCACCACCTCCACTTGTGACTATCTTATTGCCATTAAAGCTCATGGCCGCAAGCTTGCCAAAATTTCCTGTATGAGCGCCTTTATAGTAGCTACCAAGGCTCTCGGCACTATCTTCTACCAAAGCGATGTTCCAATGCTTGCAAATTTCAGCTATCTCATCTACCTTGCAAGGCAGTCCAAAAGTGTGCATAGGAACGCAGGCACGCACTATCCTGCCGCTAGTTTTATTTACACAGTTGCCCTCTTTTAGCTCGCAGTTTTTCTCCAAAAACGCACTAAGTGACGTTGGCGACATACCAAGCGTGTCAAGGTCAACGTCCACGAAAACTGGCTTTGCAAAAAGGTAGCTAATGGCGTTGCAAGTGGCTATAAAAGTAACTGGTTGCGTAATCACTTCGTCATTTTGCCCAACACCAGCTAGTTTTAGACAGATATGAAGCGCAGAGGTGCCATTTGTCGTAGCAACTGCGAATTTAGCACCAACCATTTGAGCTAGCTTACTCTCAAGCTCATCTACAAATTTACCGACACTTGAGACGAAACTAGAGTCGATGCACTCAAGTAGATATTTTTTCTCATTGCCTATAAATTTAGGCTCGTGAAGCGGGACTTTATCCTTGCCAAAGGTGCTTTTTATAAATTTCAAAACCTCGTCAAAATCACATCTTTTCATCGAGATATTTTCCTGTTTCTTTATGCATAAAATTTGGTATGAGTTCGAAGACCTCGCGCAAAACGTCCTCTTTGCTCCATGCTAAGCTTGATTTTAAATTTAAGATATTGTTTTTAAAAATTTCTAGCTTTTTGCTGTCAAAATTTGCATCATTTTTGACTATGCCGATATTTTGAAGCCTTTGCATATCAAGCCTCTCACCGTCAACAAAAAACTCCTCATAGTCCTTCTCTCCAGTCGTGTCACTAGGCGCAAAAAGGCAAGGGTAAAAGCCATCTTTTGGAAGCTCTTTTGCAAGCTTTCTGGCCTCCTCCTCATTTTCACATAAAAATGGCTCGTATCCTAAATTAGCCAAGTAGCGCTTGGCTATCTCGCTAAATGTTATAAGGTCTAAATTTTCATCTAGTTTTGGGAAAAATATATCTCTATTTTCACCAAAAATGGTACTTAAAAGACAAAGCTCGCCGCTCTCTTTTGGCGTTAGGAAGTAGCGCCTGACGTCGTTTGGGGCGACTATAGGCTGAAGTTTTTCTATGCGCTTTTGAAATCCAAAAAGAAGTGAGCCGTCGCTAAATGCCACGTTTGCAAATCTAGCCATTGAGACGTCGATCTCTAAAGAGTGCCTAAATGCAAACATCTCCATGATACGCTTGCTAGCTCCCATTAAATTTACAGGATTTGCAGCCTTATCGGTGCTAACGCAAAAGTATTTTTTTGACTTCATATCCGAAGTTTGAGCCAGCGTTTTATCAGTGTTAAAGATGTTTGTTTCAAGCATTCTCATGAGTGTAAATGGGTCTTTTTCGCTTCTAACATGCTTTAGCGCTGATAAATTTAACACGTAGTCAAATCCACCACTCTGCGCTAAAAGTGCGTCAAATTCGGCACTTGCAACATCTATAGCAAAAGTTTTAAAGTCACCATTTATATATCCAAACTCACTTCTTATGTCACGCACTAGCTCAACAAGGTTGTTTTCAGAGATATCAACGACGTAGAGTTTTTTGGGGTCTCTTATAAAAATTTCTTTTGTCACGGCTGAACCGATAGAACCGGCACCACCAATAACTAGAAAGCTCGAACTTGAAACTATCTCTTTTAAGTCTTTACCAAGCGCATTTATGTCATCTTCAAAGAGGTTTTTCGTGCGTCCTATTAAGCTTAATATATCCATGCTTTAGTCTTTTTTTGGAAAGATGCCACGTTTTTTAAGCTCTTTTATAAGAGGTTTTGAGGCTTCTTTTGTTGTTTCTATATCCGCATTTATACCACCAGCTGCTGAAAATAGCCAGTATTTATGAAATTCTATCCATTCAACTAATTTATTAGTTTTTTCTTCGTCTGTATCACTTGGTGCTACTGATACTTTAGCAAGCTCTAGTTCTTGGTGATAAGTCGAGATAACAAAGATATTTTCTATATATCTCATATACTTTTTATGAGATATGCAATTTTTAAGCTTATCTATCTTGTTTGATATCCCTACAAGCTGTTTAAAATGCTTTGTATTTATTTCATTCTTATCTCTTAAAAGCATAAAATTATCAATTTTTGGAGTTAATTCTAAAAATACTTTTTCTATTTTTTCTTTAGCTTGTGTTTGAACTCTTATTTTGTTTTGTATTACTTCATAGGCTTTTAACAAATTTTTGTTAGCCACTTTATCGCTATCTTTTTTGATATTTGGTAAATTTTTAACTTTTTTACCTTTGCAAAGCTCATTCATAACTTCTAAAAAAGGTTTCTCTATGGCACCATTTATTCTAGCTCCACCTTCAGTGCAGTTATATGATTTTATATCTTCTAATTTAGCCTGCTCGATATCATTTTCAAATTGATTTTTAAAGAGCATCCATACATAAGTTGTTCTTACTTCTCCTTCGCCACCATAGGCAATAGTATATAAATTTTCGTCCGGCTGAGCGATAGTGTGACCTTTGGCATGACTTGCACCATCTTTACCAAAAGCAAGATCTTGACCTATAAAAATAATATTTTTATGTCCTAGTACATACGCTAACTGGTAGGCCATATTTGCACAACTGTGTCCGACACCAAGATATCCATATTTGTTGAGTCTAAACATTTTTTCTTCTTGTTGAGGCCTCATCGTAAGCACTAAACGTCTAGGTAATATATTTTTTACAGTTTGGCTGTGTGTTACTGAAGCCACAATAAAATTTATATCATCATCAAATCCAGGGTGCTTTTTTTCAAAAAATGTAGAAGTAGGTATCATTCGCTCAATTGATGTTACATAATCTGGCTTTATGCCATTTCTTGCAAGTATCGGATATGATGCATCGACACTTATAATGCTTACATAAGGTGCAAATTTCTTAAGTGTTTCTAGCTGTTTATCTAGGCTTGGCCCTGTTGAAACAATGATCGCTGTATCCATAAGACCGTGTCTTTTTTTAACTAAATTTGTATAGCAGTAATTAGTAAGCATATGAGGTAGATTCTCAATATGCTGTTTTGTGCCTATTAGAAGATCATCTATACTATTTCCATGGGAAACTACATTTTGAGAAAAAGCTCTTGTTATATCTTTGTTTATTTTGATATAGTCATCTGCAAAATTATCATAATAGTTAGAGTGGATTATTAAGCTATAAGTTTTAGCATATATATCTAAATCACTATGCGATACGAGATAGTAAAACTGTACATATGTAGCAAATTCGGAATAAAAAAGAACAATTTGTTCATCTTTAAGCTCATCTGATATATCAATAATATTTAAAACAAGATGTATGATTTCAAGTTCTGGTTCTATGATAACAATTTTTTTATGAGTCTTATTTTTTGCTAAAGCTTTATAAAATATACCAGTTCCTAAGCCATAAAAGAAAAGTCCTGGATATCTTTTATATTTTTTTTCTATATCATCAAGCATTTTACTAATTTCTTCAACCGGATCTTTATATATTGTTTCATTAGATTCTTTATTGATGATGTTTATGTGTATTGGATCACTTTTATCTAGAATGATTTCGTATTTAGTTTGTATACTCATACCAAAAAGTCTAGCAGCCAAGACCTCATCTTGTTGAAATAGTGCTTGAAGATTTTTTTCAAAAATAGGGTTTGTTATTCCACTTAAATTTCTTTCTTTTGTCTTTTTTTTATCTGACATGAATATCCTTAAAAATATGCTAAGTATAGTATTAAAACACTAAAAATTTAAGCAAAAGCTATGCCAAAATTTTAAAATTTATTACAAAAGTTTTTATCTTTCTAGATTCTATTTCGTCAAATTTTAATTAATGTTTAGAGGAAATTATAAAAGCAGCGTTTAAATTTTGCCTTTGCAAAGTCGCAAAGGCATGAAAATTACTTCAAAATTCTAGGCAGCGTAATGCCTTCTTGGGCTTGGTATTTGCCGTTTTTATCAGCATAAGTTACCTCGCAAAGCTCATCACCCTCGATAAATAGCACCTGCGCGATGCCTTCGTTCGCATAAATTTTTGCAGGAAGTGGCGTTGTGTTTGAAATTTCTATCGTGATGTGCCCCTTAAATCCAGGCTCAAAAGGCGTGACGTTTACGATGATACCGCACCTTGCGTATGTGCTCTTGCCAAGGCAGATCGCTAGCACGTTATCAGGCATGTTGAAGTACTCAATCGTGCGCGCTAAAGCAAAAGAATTTGGCGGTACGATGCAGACGTCGCCCTTAAAATCCACTACGTTTTTCTCGTCGAAATTTTTCGGATCGACCACGGTTCCGCCGATGTTTGTAAAAATTTTAAACTCATCACCAACGCGGATATCGTAGCCGTAGCTAGAAACGCCGTAACTAACGACGCCGCGTCCGACTTGTTCCTCAGCAAATGGCACTATCATATTTTTCTCAACAGACATTTTTCTTATCCAAGAATCTGACTTTAAACCCATTTTTGCTCCTTTTTTGGGCGATTATAACGCTTTGCGTCTTTAAAGTAAATTTAATAAAGCGAATAAATTAGATGAAAATTAGTATAATTTTAACAGCAAAAATTAATAAAGGACAAAAATGCAAGAGAAAAATGCAGAAATTTTTACTGGCGAGCGTGCGATGTTTGGGGCAAAAAGTGTAAATTTTACAAACTGTATCTTTGAAGATGGCGAGTCGCCGCTAAAGCATAGTTCAAATTTAAAGCTAAATGAGTGCGTTTTTGCCTACAAATACCCACTTTGGTACGCAAGCGATGCCACGCTAAATGGCGGATACTTGGAGCCTCTAGCAAGAGCTGGCATGTGGTACAGTACAAATTTAAGCTTCAAAGACGTGGTCATCAACGCTCCAAAAAGTTTTAGAAAAAGCTCGCAAATTTCGCTAGAAAATATAAATTTTTCAGATGCTAGTGAAACACTTTGGGGATGCACGGATGTGAAGATAAAAAATGTCTTTGCCAGTGGCGATTACTTTGGGGCAAATAGTGAAAATTTAGAGATCGATGGGCTAAATTTAGATGGAAACTACTGCTTTGATGGTTGTAAAAATGTCCATATCACAAACTCAAAGCTCATTTCAAAAGATGCATTTTGGAACTGTGAAAACGTGACCGCGCAAAACTGCCTAATCTCAGGCGAATATCTGGCTTGGAACTCAAAAAATGTAACGCTCATAAACTGCACGATAAAGAGCTTGCAAGCACTTTGTTACGTGGAAAATTTGATCGTAAAAGATTGCATTTTTATGGATACGAGTCTTGCGTTTGAATATTCAAGTGTCGATGTAAGCACAATCGGAGCGATAAAAAGCATAAAAAATCCAAAAAGTGGCGTGATAAGGGCAGCAAAGATAGATGAGATCATCATCGATGAAAATTTAGTTGATACTAAAGGCATTAAGATAATTATTACTGAAAAATAACTTAGCAAAAAAGAGTAGCTTTGAGTTCTCGTTTTTGCTTCATAAAAAAAATTTTTATCTAATTTTCGCTACAATTAGACGCTTATATAAAAATTTAGGAGAAATTTCTATGAAAAAAGAAGATATAAAAGAGCTTATCGAATTTTTTAATGATATGGAGATGAATCATATCAAAATAAAAAGTGGTGATTTTGAGGTAGAGCTTGAAAAATTTTCAGATTATTGCGCGCCTGCTAAACCAGCAGCACAAGCACCAGCTCCAGCACCTGTAAATGTAGTCGTTAATTCAGAGGTAAAACCAGCTGCAAACTCGCCAAAAGATAGCATAAAATCTCCTATGGTAGGTACTTTCTATGCTGCTCCAAGCCCAGGTGCTGCCCCATTTGTAAAAGTAGGTCAAAGAGTGAGAAAAGGCGATGTAGTAGGCATCATTGAAGCTATGAAGATCATGAATGAGATCGAGGCTGAGTTTGACTGCCAGATCACTGAGATGCTAGTCTCTGACGGACAGCCAGTTGAGTTTGGATTGCCTTTATTTGGCGTGGAGAAAAATTAATGGAATTAAAAAGAATTTTAATCGCAAACCGCGGCGAGATCGCTCTTCGTGCTTTGCGAACGATAAAGGAGATGGGTAAAGAAGCCGTTGTAGTCTATTCAACCGCTGATAAAGACGCACTTTACGTAAAATATGCTGACGTAGCCATTTGCATCGGTAAAGAGCGCTCAAGCGATAGCTATCTAAATATCCCAGCTATCATAAGTGCCGCTGAGATCAGTGAAGCAGACGCTATTTTCCCCGGATATGGCTTTTTAAGTGAAAATCAAAATTTTGTTGAAATTTGCTCACATCACAAGATCAAATTTATAGGACCAAGTGTCGCTGCGATGGCTTTGATGAGCGATAAAAGTAAGGCAAAGCAAGTCATGCAAAGAGCTGGCGTACCAGTCATTCCCGGCTCAGACGGTGCTGTGGCTGACACAAAGGCTGCAAAAGAGCTAGCTAAAAAGATAGGCTATCCTGTCATCTTAAAAGCTGCTGCAGGTGGTGGCGGACGTGGTATGCGCGTGGTTGAAAAGGAGGCTGATTTAGAAAAAGCGTTTTGGTCTGCTGAGAGCGAGGCGATGAGTGCATTTGGTGATGGCACAATGTATATGGAAAAATATATCCTAAACCCACGCCACATCGAAGTTCAAGTAATTGGCGATAGCCATGGCAATGTACTTCACATAGGCGAGCGTGACTGCTCCATGCAGCGTCGCCACCAAAAACTAATCGAAGAAAGCCCAGCTATTTTGCTTGATGAAAAGACAAGAGAGAGACTTCACGAAACAGCCATAAAAGCGGCAAAAGCGATTGGTTACGAGGGAGCTGGTACGTTTGAGTTTTTGGTTGATAAAAATTTGGACTTTTACTTCATCGAGATGAATACAAGACTTCAAGTTGAGCACACAGTAAGCGAAATGGTAAGCGGACTTGATATCATCGAGCTTATGATAAAAGTGGCTGAAGGCGAGGCACTACCATCACAAGAGAGCATTGAGCTAAAAGGTCATGCGATCGAGTGCAGGATAACAGCTGAAGATCCAAATACATTTACGCCGTGTCCTGGCAAGATCACAAAATATGTCTGCCCAGGTGGCCGCAATGTAAGAATGGATAGCCATATCTATCAAGACTACTCTATACCGCCGTATTACGATAGTATGATCGGCAAACTTGTGGTTTGGGATATCGATAGAAATAGGGCGATCCATAAGATGAAAGTAGCTCTTGATCAGCTCATAATAAATGGCATCAAAACAACAAAAGATTTTCACATCGCTATGATGGAAAACAAAGACTTTTTAAGCAATAACTACGATACAAAT
Organism: Campylobacter concisus; assembly: GCF_015229955.1. NCBI lineage: Bacteria > Pseudomonadati > Campylobacterota > Epsilonproteobacteria > Campylobacterales > Campylobacteraceae > Campylobacter > Campylobacter concisus. The sequence goes on along the minus strand of NZ_JAAKYZ010000004.1, from coordinate 120,653 downwards.
TATCTTTCAAGACACTAAAATTTTTAAGTCAGGATTTGCAAAAAGCAGATCTTGGCTTAAATATTAAAATTTTTTTAAGTTTATCTTAGGGGAAGCATGGTAAACAAAATCAAAGATCAAAATACAAAATTTTTCTCAAATGCTAATCTTGCAAAGCTCTTTTTCCCTATTGCGGTTGAGCAGTTTTTAGAGTATAGCCTAGGGCTTGCAAACTCGCTAATGGCAGCAAGTGTTAGCGAAAGTGCTGTAAGTGCGATTAGTCTTGTGGAATTTGTCATGGCGCTATTTGTTAGCATATTTACTGCTATCGCTACTGGAGGCTCAGTGGTTGCTAGCCAGTATCTTGGCAATAAACAAAGTGGCAATGCCAAAATCACAGCAAATCAGCTCGTTTGGTTTAGTTTTATCTTTGCCCTTTTTATCGCAGTGGTCATCATAGTTTTAAAAGATATTATCCTAGATTATGTCTTTGGTGATATTGGTGAGCAAGTAAGGCATGATGCTAGCCACTATCTTGTTTTCTCGGCCATTTCCGCGCCATTTTTAGCTGTCTATGCAGCAGCTGCGGCGATCTTTCGCACGATGTCAAATGCCAAGCTTCCTATGTATATTATGGCGGCTGCAAATTTATTAAATGTATTGCTCACTGCCATTAGTATTTATACATTTCATACTGGTATTTTAGGTATCGCCATCAGTACGCTTATAGCCAAGGTGCTCGCTTGCTTTGTTATAGTCTATCTACTCCTTGATATAAGGCTAAAACTTCACGTAAGAAAGAGCTTTATCTATAAATTTGACTACGAGATCATCAAGAAAATTTTAAATATCGGAGTGCCTTATGGCTTTGAAAATTCGATGTTTTATGTGGGTCGCATCATCGTTTTGAGCCTTGTTTCACTCTTTGGCACAGCAAGTATCGCTGCAAATGCCGTGGGAGGGACGATCGTGATGTTTCAAGTGCTTCCTGGTATGGCGATAGGCACAGGGCTTAGCGTGGTTATCTCAAGGTGTGTTGGTGCAAACGACTTTGCTCAGGCTAAATTTTACGTAAAAAAATCGATGATAAGCATCTATATTGTCCAGCTTTTTAGCACAGCAGTAATTTTGCTTTTACTTGAGCCACTGCTTAGGGTTTATAATCTCTCAAGCGAAGCTATAAATTTAACAAGACAGATCGTCTGGTATCACGGTATCGCTATGTGTCTTATCTGGCCACTTGCCTACACATATCCAACCGTTTTTCGAGCAGCAGGGGATGCTAAATATCCGATGATTGTAAATTTAGTTTGTATGTTTGCTTGTAGAGTCATCTTGGCCTATGTCTTTGCACTTACATTTGATCTTGGCATGATAGGTACTTGGTTTGCAATGTTTGCTGACTGGGCCGTAAAGGCGGTGCTTTTTACGATTAGATACTTAAAAGGTACATGGATGAAATTTAAAGCTATTTAAAAAGAAATTTAGTAATATACAAGCGATTTTGTCGCAAAGGATAAAAAATGAAAAATATATTTAAATTTGGTGCAGTTTTGCTTACGGCAGCTCTTTTTGCTGGATGTGCGAGTGAGAGTTCAAGGGTTGTTGAGACTCCAAAAGTAGCAAGCTACGGCACAGTTTACAATGGTCAAAAAATTTCGGTTTCGATAGGTCGATTTAATAATCAATCAGCTTACCAAAATGGTGTATTTGCTGATGGCGAGGATAGGCTTGGCAACCAAGCTCAAAGCATTTTGATCACAAATTTACAGCAAAGTGGTAGATTTTTGGTGCTTGATAGATCAAATATGAAAGTGATCAAACAAGAGAGCGAGCTAAGTAAAACCGCTCAAAATCTAAAAGGCGCAAGATACGTTATAACTGGTGATGTGACCGAGTTTGGACGAAAAACTACGGGTGATCATCAGCTATTTGGCATACTTGGCAAAGGCAAGCAACAAACTGCCTATTCAAAGGTAAATTTAAATATCGTTGATACCAAAACAGCCGAGGTTGTCTATTCAGTTAGCGGTGCTGGAGAATACACCCTTTCAAACAGAGAGATCATCGGTTTTGGTGGCACAGCAGGATACGACTCTACGCTAAATGGCAAGGTTTTAAGTCTAGCTATTATTGAAGCAGTAAATAATCTAGTAAATGACATAGAAAGTGGAGCATGGCAAGTAAAATAAAGCTTGCCAGCCTCGCGCTTTTTGTGCTATTTTTAGCGGGTTGCGGTCATTCAAACGGCCCAAGATCACTTTATTATTGGGACGGATCATATAGTAGCTCGCTATATAGTTATCTAAATGAAGAGGGCGATACAAACGAGCAAATTTCACGCTTAGAAAATTTGGTGCAGATATCAACACAAAAGGGCTATAAGATCGCTCCTGGCGTATACGCACACCTTGGACTTTTATACTTAAATAACGGAAATTTAGGCGCTGCAAATGCAAATTTTGACAAAGAGGTTCAAAATTTCCCAGAGTCAATGGAGTATATAAATTTCATCAAAGGCTCTAAAAATTTAACTCCAAAAAAAGTAGAGCAAAAAGAGGGGGCAAATAATGAAAAATAGCCTTAAATTTATAGCCGCTATATTTTTGGTAGTTTTTTTTACGGGTTGCTCTATAAAAGAGCCTGAGCCATACGACTACTCAGAATTTTTACAAAAAAGACCTCACTCTATCTTAGTGCTTATGCCAACAAACGATAGCACAGAAATTTCAGGTCCAGCTGCTGTTTTAGCAAATGCAGTCGCACCACTAAGTGAGGCAGGATACTATGTATTTCCAGTGGCTCTTGTAAATGATACCTTTAAGCTAAATGGTATAACCGAGCCAAGTGAGATCGCAGCCGTGCCACTAAATAAGCTTGATAAAATTTTCCATGCTGATAGTGTGCTTTACGTCAATATAAAAGATTATGGCACGAGCTATGCGGTCATCTCAAGCTCAACAAAGGTTGTCCTTGAAGCAAAGCTTATTGATATAAAAAGCGGCGCTACTCTTTGGCAAGGCAGTGCCATAGCAGCAGAAGATAGCAGTAGTGGCCAAAGTAGCCTACTTGGCATGTTAGTCTCAGCTGTCATCTCACAAGTGGCAAATACCATCTCAGATAGATCATACGATCTAGCAGTAATGGCAGATGCTTATTTATTTTCAAGAGATTGCCATAACTGCATACTTTATGGACCATATTCGCCGTATTATGGCAAAGATGCACAGCTTCATAAAGATAGATAAATTCAATGAATACTCATCGTCTTGGGATACTCCTTACTTTAGTTGGTGGTATCCTTTGGGGATTTAGTGGGGTTTGTGGGCAATATCTATTTTCACTTGGTATAAGTTCTGATTTTTTGGTGCCATATAGACTTATGCTAGCTGGCATTGTTATTGTGATTTTTTATGCTTTTAAAGAACCAAGTGCCGTTTTTGCTCCGATTAAAGATATAAAGCTACTTGGCGAGTTTTTAGTCTATGCCCTGCTTGGGCTTATGATGACGCAGTACGCTTATTTTTACTCCATTGAGCTTTCAAATGCCGCAGTTGCGACTGTTATTCAATACACTGCGCCAGTTCTCATCCTAGCCGTCATCTGCCTAAAAGAGAAGCGAGCACCAAGACCACTTGAAATTTTAGCTCTGCTTTGCGCGATGCTTGGCGTATTTTTCCTAAGCACACATGCTCAAATTTCATCTATTGTCATCTCGCCAAAAGCGCTATTTTGGTGCTTAGTTAGCGCTATTTGCGTCTGCGTTTATAACCTAGCTCCAGCAAGGCTAAATACGAAATATTCAGTCACTCTCACGCTTGGCTGGGGCATGGTTATGGGCGGAGTAGTGCTTGCTTGTTATATGAGAGTTTGGAATTTTGCTGGGCTTAATGGGATAAATCAATGGCTGGCATTTATTGCTGTTATTACGCTTGGCACCATTTTTGCATTTAGCTTTTATATGATAGGTGTTAAGCTAATAGGCGCAGCAAAAGCTAGTTTATTAGCCTGCATAGAGCCACTAAGTGCAGCCTTCTTTGGCTACTTTTGGCTTGGGACAAAATTTGTATTTTGGGACTTTTTGGGATTTGCCCTAATAATCTCTTGTATATTTTTACTATCAAAAAGAGAAAAATTATGATATTTCTAGCACAAACCGATACGACAGCTGGCTTTTTGAGTAAAGATTATAAAGAGATAAATAAGGCCAAAATGCGTGATGAGAATAAACCTTGCCTTATCACGACGGCAAAATTTAGCGTTTTAAATGAGCTTGTTAGAGTGCCAAAAAAGTATAAAAATTTTATACGCCGTTCAAGAAAAGCTACATTTTTGTATCCAAATTTAAAGGCTATTAGAGTCGTAAAAGAGTGCGAGCACGAAAAATTTTTAGCTAAATTTGACTGGCTTTATTCAAGTAGTGCGAACAAAAATGGGCAAAATTTTAATGAAGCTTGGGCTATGAGCGTGGCTGATGAAATAGTAGATGATCATTTTTTCGAAGATGCACCATCAAAAATTTATAAAATTTCTCGAAAAAAGATAAAACGTTTAAGATAACTAGCGAATTTATACGGTCACTACCTTTTTAAACTCATCTAAATTTTTTAGCGCTTCATCTATGCCAATCAGCCAAAATTCACACTTTGTCGTATCTTTTTTAAAGTGTTTTTTCACTAGCTCTTCTACGCTTTTCGTGCCGCACTCTATTAAAAATTGTTTATAAATTTTGCAAAATTTTGCTTCGTCTTTTTTAAACTCACTTAGAAAGAATTGTGATAGTAGATAACCGACACTATAAGGATAGTTGTAGATATAATTATCTGTTTTATAAAAATGTGGCTTAAAATATGGCAAAAATTCTTCAACATCGCTCGTGCTGTCTTTATAAAATTTATCCCAAGCTTGCTTTAAAAGATCGTTTGCATCTTTTTTGCTGACTTGACCTTTTTGTCGTAGTTTTAAAAAGCTAGTTTCAAACTCGTATCTAACGCTTATATGTAGTAAAAAATTTGCAGCACTTTTTAGCTCTTGCCATAAAATTTCTACCCTAAGTGAGTCATCTTTTTTTAGTTCATTTCGTAAAAGAGTCTCATTAAATGTACTCGCGCTCTCGGCTAAGCTCATTGGAAAGTTTGCGCTTAAAACCGGAAGATCACGCATCAAGTAGTAGTGCCAAGCATGCCCAAGCTCATGAGCTTGCTGGATTAAGTGCGAAAGAGTATTCATGTATGTGGTAAAAATTCTTGGTTGCTTAAATTTTGGTAAACTTACAAAAAATGCTCCACCAGCTTTATTTTCTCGTACATCGCTTTCTATCCAGTGTTTGTCTATCATAAGCTTGATAAAGCTATCTTCACCCAGTGGTTTTAATGCTTTCTTGATGATTTTAATAGCCTCGTCATGAGAAATTTTACTGTGCTTGCTAAGTGGATAAGGTGCCAAAAGATCGCAACTTCTCATACTTTTGCCACCTAAAAAGCTAGCTCTTACTCTTACGCATTCTCTTATTTTTTTCACTCTTTTGCTAATAGCTTCTTGCATGGCGTTTAAAGTGTCAAGGCTCATTTTATTTTCTTCAAGGCTTGGAGTTAAAAAATCAACTTTTGCTGCCTTAAATTTAGCCAGTCTAAATCCATGAAGCATATTTAAGATATCAAGATAAAGATCGGAAAATTTATCATAGTGAGAACTTAGAGCATCAAACACATTTTTGCGTAAAATTTCATCATCTGATCCTTTTAATATGCCCATACATTTTGCAAGATTATAGCTTTGTGTTTTTGCATTTTTATTGGTAGCAGAGATATTTATTAAATTATTTAGATGTCTAAAATTTGTAAAAAGTGGGAAAAAATTTGTGAGCGCTAAATTTGCAAAAAAATCTCTTTCACTCTTTTTTCGTATTTTGCTCTTGCTATTTTTATGCCCTAAATATAGAAATTTTATATGTTTAAATTGAGTGCTTTGAAAAATTTTATTATCATTTTTTAGGCTATCAAATTTATCAAAAAGTAGCTCCTTTGCCGTATCAAGTTTAGCTTTTTGCTCTTTTATTTTTAGCTCAAATTTACTAGCTAGCTCATCTTTTGTATTATCACTACTTTTGCAACGACAAAATGCGAGTAGGCTAGCCGCTTCTTTGTACGCTTCTTCGTATGAGATGATAGCTTTGGTAAGCTCGCTATTGTTTAAAAAATTAACCAAATTTTCATTTTGTGCTTTTAAATTTTCAAACGATGAGGTAAAAATTTCGTTATCAAAATCTACATAAGAATCATCAAAGCTCCATCTCATATTTTCTCCTTAAAATGATAGTAAAAATACAAATATATGGTGGCTTATAAGACCTAAAATAGCTGGTACGCTACATCTTTTAATGAGCGAAAGCGGGCTAATGTGAAGCATACCTGAAATGGCTACAACTACGCCAGAGACAGGTGAAAGTGGTCTAGCTATTGTGGAGGCTTGATGCATAGGAAGCACGAGCATAACAGAGTTGATGTTTAAACTCTTAGCTATATTTGGCACCATATTTAAAAGTGGATAAAAGCTTGCGCCATTTGAGCCAGCTATGATTGTAACGATGGTTGTTATAAATACAAAAAGTATAGACATGCCAAGCCCTCCAAAGCCTATGCTTTTTGCCAAATTTACAATAGCATCAAGCATACCAAGGGCTTTAAAACCTTCAGCAAATATACCAGCTGCCACAACCAACATAACAACACCGCTTAAGCTTTTTGCCATGGCATTAAAAAATACTTTTAGCCCTTCGCCAAGCTTTTCAAAGCTAAATTTATGCCTAAATGCTTCAAAAACCATAGCAATTATCATAGAAAGGATTATGACGCTTGATATATTTAATTTTATGGTTTTTAAACAATATGGTGAAAAAACTACTACTAAAATCATCGGTAAAAATGGTAAAAGAGCATAGATCATAGGTGCTTGCTCTTTTGGAACATCCACCTTATCGTCAAAACTAATGCTCTCTCCTACATGCTCGCTACAAACCCAACCTTCTTTTTTGTCTAAGTATCTATTCCAAAGAACTAATGCAATGCCGATCACGAGCACAGTTGGAAGAGCTGCTGGAATTTTATAGATAAAAACATAATCAAACACCTCAAGTTCAGTTGCTTTTGCAGCAGCGGCTGTCGATGAGCCAAGAAGTACCATTGAGCTAGCTCCACTCATCGCACAAATACTACCAACACTTAGTTTATTTAGTCCTAGTGATATAAGAACTGGTCCAAGAAGTGCAAGACAAAGCACGCCAAGTCCAACCGCGCTGGTTATGACCATGCTTATAAGTTTTGCTACGCAAAAAGCTATGAATATCATAAAATATGGGCTTTTTATGGCTTTAAACCTTTTTGTGGCGATGCCTACAAAGGCTTGATTTGCTCCGATATGAGTCATATAACTTGCAAAACCGACCATTAACATGATTAAAAGTCCAAGTTGTGAAAAATTATTTGAGAGCGTATAGCGGATAAACTCAACTACATCCAGTAAGGAATTTCCAGTGCTCTTTACCTTTTCTGGTAAAAATTTTCCCGTATCAAGAATGACTGAAGAGACAAGCATGATAACACCAGATAGTAAAAGCACGAAAGTGGCGTATTTGCCTTTTAAAATCGCCCAGCCTACGACAAAAAGCGTAAGTAAGGCTATGATTAGACCAAGAGTATGCATTTTTGCTCCTTATTAAGATATTTAAAAACCAGAATACAAAAATCAAAAATACATTTAAAATATAAAAAATAATATTTATATGCTTGCAATTATACTACTTGTTATATTGAAATTTCGCTTTTATTTATAAAAATATTATCGATTTTATAAATGAGATTGCTGCTTTTATTACTAAGATGCAAAAGATAAATATAAAAATTTTAATATTAAGTGCGACTATTGTAGTGTGATTTAAAGCTAATTAAAGTATTCAAAATATAAAAGATGCAAATATTTGGTTTGGTAAAAATTCAAATGATGTAAATAGCAACTTATTTTAGTATTTACTCCCTCGGAAGTCCGTTTTTACCCTGCTTGTCGCTGATTAGCTTACCCGATTTGTCGTATTTTTTGGCGCGGATGAGCCTGCCGCGCTCAAACTCGCCATGGGCCTCTAGTTTGCCGTTTGCAAAAGATGCCGTAGGTTTAGCATCTAGTATTGCTGATGTCGGCGTAGTTACTACGAAAACGTCAAAATTTTCGGAGATTTTGCTTGAAAATTTAGGGGTCTTAAATTTTATAAAAGTGGTGGTAGGCCGCGACGACGTGCTAAATCCAAAACCTAACGCGGAGCCCGTAAATTTAGCTCTCACAAAACTTGGAAAAGATAAGCGAAACGCATTTATTATAGGCGATACGCAGATGGATCTAATGGCGGCAAAGAACGCCGGCATCAAAGGTATCGGCCTAACTTGCGGATACGCGGATGCGCAAAGTCTAAAAGAGCATTCGGATTTAATATTTCAAAACGCTTATGAAGCGGTAAAATTTTTAGCAAGCAACTAAAATTAGTGGATTTTATTAAACAACCTTGCTTACCGCTCGGCTAAGTCATTTCCTTCGTCTAGCGACCATTTTGATTAAGCGTAGACAGCGCCGCCTCAACCGCCGCGTCAATGTGTATCTGCGTCGTATCAAAAAGTCGCATATCCGTATCCGCCTGCGATACCAGCAAGTCTATCTCGGTGCAGCCAAGTATCGCTCCTTGCGCGCCGCGCGACCTAAAATCCTCGATGATGCGCAAGAAATTGGCCTTTGAGCTAGGCGCGATTTTGCCGTAGCAAAGCTCCTCAAAGATGACGCGATTTACTTCCGCCATATCCCCCGCGCTTGGCAAAAGCACCTCCGCGCCGCCCTCTATCAGCCGACTTTTGTAAAAATCCTGCGTCATCGTATAAACGGTGCCGAGCAGCCCTACCTTGGCGACGCCTGCGTTTTTTAGCGCTTTTAGCGTGGCGTCCGCGATGTGCGCTACGGGCACGCTAACGGCGCTTTGCACGGTGTCAAAGCACCTGTGCATCGTGTTTGTGCAGATGAAGATAAAATCCGCCCCGCCGCATTGTAAAATCCTAGCATGCCGCGCCAAAATTTCGCCCGCGTCCTCCCATCTGTTTTCGCGCTGGCAGGCCTCGATCTCCTCGAAATTTACACTGCTTAGCAGTATCTCCGCGCTGCTAAGGCCGCCCAAGCGCTCGTTTATTTTGCGATTTATTTGCTCGTAATACGTTATCGTAGACTCAAAACTCATCCCGCCGATTAGGCCGATTTTTTTCATATTTTCTCCTTAAATTTCGGCGATTTTACGGTTTTAAATTAAATTTGCTATAAATTTAAATTTCGTCCGCCGCGTTAAATTTGGCAGTAATTGCCTAAAATAACGAGTTAAAATTAGGCGCGTAAATTTTTTAGCCTGCGACGAAAATGTGGTCAAATTTTAGCGCGCTAGCGACCTAAATTTGCGTGTAAATTTTATCGGCTAAAAGCGGCATTTTGATTACTTCGCGCGGGCGGATTAAATTTACGGCTTTTCGGTTTGGCAAAGTTTTATTTTTTGCAAGGTAAAATTGCCTGCAAATTTTACCCGTTCGCGTCCGCAAGTCTCGCGCCTACGTTTTTGGTGAGCTTCGGATCTTTAAATGCAAGCTTAACGCCCAAACCGCCTCCGTTTTATGCCTGCAAATGCCTAAAAACCGCATTTTGCCATCAAATTTCGCCTAGACCCGCCCCTTGCCGCGCAAATATCGTCGCTTTATGTTTTAGCGCTTTAATCTCGCGCCGTGAAATTTAAGCGCCGTTTGCGAGTAGTCGTTTCGCGCGGTAAAATTTATAAAATTTCGCGGCTTTTTATCGCTTCGTCGCTTTTTAAGCTTTGCGCGCCAAATTTCCCGCCAAAGCGATATAAGCGTTAAATTTACGGCTAAAAGCTAAAATTTAAAGAGCGAATTTAAACCGCAAAGGCATAAATTTAGCTAATCTTACTCCCTTGGCAGTCCGTTTTTATCAGACTTATCGCTGATTAGCTTACCCGATTTGTCGTATTTTTTGGCGCGGATGAGCCTACCGCGCTCAAACTCCCCCTCGGCCTCTAGCTTGCCGTTTGCGTAGTAGTGTTTCGCCGTGCCGGTTTCCAGCCCATCCTCAAACATCACTCTGGCTTTTAGCTTGCCGTTTTCGTGGTACTCCTCATATAGGCCGTGATAGCGCCCGTTTTTAAACATCACTTTCGCCGCTATCGCCCCGCCCTCGTAGTAGTCCAGCCCCGCGCCCGTTTGGCGGCCGTCTTTGTACTCGTATTCGCCTCGTAGCTTGCCGCTTGGGTAGTATTCGCGCGCGGCGCCGTCCTTTTCGCCGTCTTTGTAATTTTCTACCACGCGCGTTTTGCCGTTTTCGTAAAATCGCTTCCAAACGCCGTTTTTGCGGTCATTTTTGTATTCGCCCGTCTCCTCCACGGCGCCGCTTTCGTAGTACCACGTCTCCGCGCCCTCTCGCTTGCCCTCTTTATACGTTCGCTTGCCGCGGATTTTGCCGCTTTTGTAGTAGTCGGTGTCCTCGCCGTTTCGCAGTCCGCCGACGTATGGGCTGCGCGCGCTAACCTCGCCGCTAACGTAATAGTCGGTAAATACGCCCTCTCGCTTGTCTGCCCTGTAGGTGCCCTCCTGCTCTAACGCGCCGCCCTCGTCAAAGTAGTAGCGGCGGTAGCGCCCGTCTCGGACACCGTTTTTATATTCGCTCTCACCCATCAGAGCGCCGCTATCTGCGTGGTAGTGCTTCGCCGTGCCCTCGCGGACGCCGTTTTTTAGAGGGTATTCGTTTGAGGGTTTGTCCCTGCCGTCAAAGTAGTCCCTGTATCGCACCGCCGTGCCGCTCTGCACGTCGATCTCGCGTATGAGCGTGGGCGGCAGAGGTTTTAGCCTCGGATAGACCATGCCCATCGCATTTACGTCATATAGGTCCTCGACGCTGTAGCGCAGCATCTTTAACGTGCCGTCGTAGGGCTTGCCTTTTACGTAGTAAAGCCCGTTTTTTAGGCTCGCTTCGGGCTTTATTACGATTTTTGGCTCTAATGCCTGCGCTCCGACGGCTAGAAGCGGAAGTAAAAATAGAAATTTTAGGATTTTCATGGTTCTCCTGCTTTGTTTGATTTAGGTAATTTTAAAATTTGAAATTAAATTTAAGGTGAAGGCGCGATTATTTCGGATGAGTTAAATTTTAGAATTCGCGTCAAATTTAGCCGTCTTTTAGCGCCTCTGCGACGACTGCCCAATCTTGCACGAGCCTTTCAAAGCTAAAATTTGCATTCGCCGGGCTAGTCGAGGGTAGCTTGACGGGCTCTTTGCCCGTTGCATTTAAAATTTGAGTTTTTAGGTATTTTTCGCAGATTTCGTGCGCCTTACCGCCGTTTGCGTAGACTTGCGTGATATTTGCGGTTTTGAAGATCGGCTCTAAATTTGCAGGCACGACGGCGGTCATTTTAGCATCGCTCGAGCCCTTTATCTCGCACGAGATCGCAGCGTCGTAGATAGCGATGCGGCTGGCAAGCAGGAAATTTATCTTTTCGTCCGTACTTGTAGGCGTTGGAGCGTTTAAAATCCCAGCCAGCACCCGCCAAAAGCGATTTTGCGGATTTGCGTAGTAAAAGCCAAATTTACGAGAAACGACGGAAGGGAAGGAGCCGAGGATTAAAATTTTAGAGTTTTTATCGAAAATAGGTTTAAAAGGATGGGTTTGGCTCATTTTGCGCCTTTTAAATTTGCCGCGTTAAATTTAAAATTTTCAAATTTGAAAGCAAATTTAACCGCCCGAACGAGCGGCTAAATTTACAGATATTTTCCATAGCCCGTCAAATTTGAGCGAGGGAAATTTGCGCCTTACTCGGCGTTTTCATTATCATGAGCTTCTACGCCAGACTCGACCTCATCGCTAAAGTCGGCTAAGCTTAGGCGTTTTAGCTGACGGTAGCGTCTTTGCGCGTCGGCCTTGTTTTTAGCCAGCAGCTCGTCTGCGTGCTGCGGGTTAGTTTTTTTAAGCGAGTTGTAGCGAACCTCGTTTAGCAAAAACTCCTCGTAAAGCGACCAATCCGGCTCTTTTGAGGTCATTTTGAGCGGATTTTTGCCCTCTTTGATTAGGCGTGGATCGTAGACGTAGGTCGGCCAGTAGCCGCATTTGGTCGCTAGCTCGCCTTGACCTCCGGAGTAGGCCATACCGCCCTTGATACCGTGCGCGATACACGGCGAATACGCTATCACGAGGCTAGGTCCGTCGTAGGCTTCGGCTGCGGCGATGGCTTTTATCGTGTTTGCTTGGCTCGCGTTTGAGTTGATTTGAGCTACGAAGATGTTTCCGTAAGTCATCGCGATATAGCCAAGATCTTTTTTCTGCATCGGCTTGCCGCTAGCGGTAAACTGCGCTATGGAGCCCGCGCGGCTGGATTTTGAGCTTTGGCCGCCGGTGTTTGAGTAGACCTCGGTGTCAAGCACTAGCACGTTTACGTTCTCGCCGCTAGCTAGCACGTGGTCAAGCCCACCAAAGCCGATGTCGTACGCCCAGCCGTCGCCGCCGATGATCCACTGAGATTTTTTGACGAGATATCTTTTTAGCTCTAAAATTTCTTTTACGCCCTCTACGTCTAAATTTTGCTCCAAAAGAGGGATCAAAATTTTAGCGATTTGCGTCGTTTTCTCGCCGTCGTTTTTATGCGCGATCCAGTCGGAGTATAGCGCGGCTAGTGCATTTGGTGCGGCGTCTTTGGTACGTAGCATGATGTCCTCGATGCGGTGGCGCAGCGTCTCTACCGCGACGTTCATACCCATGCCAAACTCCGCGTTATCCTCAAACAGCGAATTCGCCCACGCTACGCCCTTGCCCTCTTTGTTCGTCGTATAAGGCGTCGAAGGCGCGCTACCGCCGTAGATCGAGCTACATCCGGTGGCGTTTGCCACGATCATACGGTCGCCGAATAGTCTCGTCACAAGCCCGATATAAGGTGTCTCGCCGCAACCCGGGCACGCGCCGTGAAACTCAAACAGCGGCTGCGCAAATCCCACGCCCTTGACGCTATCTTTGCTCATTAGGTCGTCTTTGTAGGTTACTTTTTTAAATAAATAATCGGCGTTTTCCTGCTCGTGTCGCTCCATCTCCTCGGCCAAAGGCACCATGACGAGCGATTTTTCCTTGCTCGGGCAAATTTGAGCGCACAGCTCGCAGCCCGTGCAGTCAAGCGGGCTAACTTGGATTTTGTATTTTAGCCCTTTTACCTCTTTGCCTTTGGCGTCTAGGACGTGATCTTGTACCGTTTGCGGCGCGGCGGCGAGCTCGTTTTCGTCGATGAGAAACGGCCTGATCACCGCATGCGGGCAGACGAAGGCGCACTGGTTGCACTGGATGCAGTTGCCCTCGATCCACTTTGGCACCATGACGCCGATGCCGCGTTTTTCGTATTGCGTCGTGCCTGATTTAAAGTGTCCGTCCTCAAAGCCAACAAAGGCCGAAACGGGCAGGCTATCGCCCCTAGCGGCGTTGATAGGCTTGACGATTTTTTCTATAAATTCGTCGCCGACGTATTTTTCCTCGTTAGCGGCGTCATCCGTCAAATTTGCCCAGCTAGGGTCGACCGCGACCTTAACCAGCCCGTCCGCGCCCATATCGATGGCCTTGTAGTTCATCTCTACGATCGCTTCGCCCTTTTTGGCGTAGGCTTTGTGCGCGTACTCTTTCATATATTTTTGAGCGTCGACAAATGGGATGATGTCTGCAAGCTTAAAAAATGCCGACTGCATAATCGTGTTCGTACGGTTTTTTAGCCCGATCTCGCGAGCTAGCTTAGTAGCGTTGATGATGTAGAAATTTACCTTTTTAGCGGCCAAAATTTTCTTTACTTTATTCGGCAGTTTAGCGACCGTCTGCTCGGCGTCCCAGATCGAGTTTAGCAGGAATGTCCCGCCCTCGCGGATACCGTCTATCACGTCGTAAATTTCAAGATACGCCGCGACCGAGCAGGCTACGAAGTGCGGATTTGAGACGAGATAGGTCGAGCGGATCGGGTTTTTGCCGAAACGCAAATGCGAGCGCGTGTAGCCGCCTGATTTTTTGCTGTCGTAGGCAAAATACGCCTGCGCGTAAAGCTCGGTTTTATCGCCGATGATTTTGATGGAGTTTTTATTCGCCCCAACGGTACCGTCCGCACCAAGGCCGTAAAATAGGCACTCTTTCACGCTCTCGTCGCTTAGCGAAATTTTCTCGCCGACTTTTAGCGAGGTGAAGGTCACGTCGTCTTCGATGCCCACGGTAAAGCCGTTTTTAGGTTCGCTTAAATTTAGATTTTCAAAGACGGCTAGCATTTGCGCAGGATCGACGTCTTTTGAGCTTAGGCCGTAGCGACCGCCCACGATCACGGGCTGATTTTTGCGTCCGTAAAACGCTGCCTTGACGTCCAGATATAGCGGCTCGCCGAGGCTTCCGGGCTCTTTCGTGCGGTCTAGCACGGCGATCTTTTCTACCGTCTCAGGCATCACGTCAAAGAGGTATTTTAGGCTAAACGGACGGTATAGATGCACTTTTAGCACGCCTACTTTTTCGCCCTTTGCGCGCAGGTGATCGACGACTTCTTCTAGAGTTTGCGTAACAGAGCCCATCGCGACCACGATGCGCGTAGCGTGCGGATCGCCGTAATAATTAAACGGACGATAATCGCGTCCCGTGATTTTTGAAATTTCTTTTAGATACTCGGCCACGATATCAGGCACCGCATCGTAGTAGCGGTTAGCTAGCTCGCGCGTCTGGAAGTAGATATCGTCGTTTTGAGCCGTACCGCGAGTTTTCGGGTTTTCAGGGCTTAGCGCCTCGTCTCTAAATTTCTGCAGAGCCTCGCGGTCAAGAAGCCTATCAAAATGCGCATAGTCAAGCACCTCGACCTTTTGTATCTCATGGCTAGTACGAAACCCGTCGAAAAAGTGCAAAAACGGCACGCGACCTTTGATCGCCGCTAGATGCGCGACGCCCGCGATATCCATGACCTCTTGCACGGAGCCGCTTGCCAGCATGGCAAATCCCGTTTGGCGACAGGCATAGATATCCTGATGATCGCCAAAGATAGAAAGCGCCTGAGCCGCGATAGAGCGCGCGCTCACGTGGATAACGCCTGGTAGCAGCTGGCCTGCGATTTTGTACATATTGGGGATTTTTAGTAAAAGGCCTTGCGAAGCCGTGTATGTCGTAGTTAGCGCGCCTACTTGCAGCGAGCCGTGCACGGTGCCCGCAGCCCCGCCCTCGCTTTGCATTTCGACTACCTTAACCGGCATGCCGAATAGATTTTTCTTGCCCTGAGCCGCCCACATATCGGTGTAATCGGCCATCGGCGAGCTAGGGGTGATCGGGTAGATGCCCGCAACCTCCGTAAATGCGTAAGCCGCGTGCGCCGCAGCCTCGTTTCCGTCCATAGTTTTCATTATTTTAGCCATTTTTCCGCCTTAAATTTTCTTACGATTTTTAAAAATCTTTTATTATAGAGATAGTTTCCAAAATCTACTATTAATCTATGTCATTAATAAATTCTGAGAATTTTGCCTTTTAAATTACTAACTTTAAGTAAAATTCCATTACCTTAATGAAAAAATTTAAGGATAAAATTTGATAAACGTTCATAGGGTAGCCTATTTAAGGGTTATAGCTCTTGCTTTTTGTGCTTTTATATTTAACACTACTGAGTTTGTCCCAGTGCCACTTTTAAGTGATATTGCAAAAGATTTTGACATGAGCACGGCTGATACCGGTCTTATCATCACAATTTATGCGTGGAGTGTTACGATACTTTCTTTGCCACTTATGCTTTTAACTGCAAATTTAGAACGAAAATCTCTTCTTTTAAAGGTTTTTATCGTATTTGTTTTAGCTCATACGCTTTGCGCCTTTGCTTGGAATTTTAAAATTTTAATTATTGCTCGGTTGATGATAGCTATTGCCCATGCTATTTTTTGGGCTATCACTGCTTCACTTGCTGTTAGGCTAGCACCGATAAATAAAAGCTCGCAAGCTCTTGGATTGCTAGCTCTTGGTACATCGCTAGCGATGATACTTGGTCTACCACTTGGAAGAATTTTAGGTGATGCACTTGGTTGGCGTGTGACCTTTGGACTGATCGGAATTTTTGCTGTTGGTGTTGGAGTTTGGCTATATAAAATTTTGCCACTTCTGCCAAGCAAAAACTCAGGCTCGCTTAAAAGCTTGCCAGAGCTTGCAAGAAATGGCCTTTTGATGGTCGTATTTTTACTAACTGCAATTATCATAAGCGCGCATTTTAGCACCTATAGCTACATTGAGCCATTTGCAAAAGATATCAGTGGCTTTGATGGGAAATTTATCACAATATTCTTGCTTATATTTGGCGTTGCTGGTGTAGTTGCAAGCCTGCTTTTCTCTAAATTTTATAAGCTTATTCCAAATGCATTTTCAGCAATTTCTATCATGCTTATTTTATGTTGCTTGCTTGTGTTAAATTTTATTGCTAAAAATGAAGTTTTAATGCTAGTCTTGGCCTTTGTTTGGGGGCTTGGCATAGCTGGTGTAAATATGAGTTTTCAAATAAAAGTGCTAAATCTTGCCTCAAATGCAACTGATGCTGCAATGGCGATATTTTCGGCTATTTATAACATAGGCATCGGAGCAGGGGCGCTAATAGGGCATCAGACGATAGTTCATTTAGGCGAGCAAAATATCGGTAATGTTGGTAGTTTTTTTGCCGCAAGCGGACTTATCATATTTTTGTTTACGGTATCTAAGATTAAAAGAGTTTAGATGTTTAAATATCTGAGTAAAACGTTACAAATTTCTACATATAAGTGATAATAAATATCATAACTAAGAAAAATTTTAGTTAAGCTTCCTTATAATCATTATCAGAAAATGAATAAATTTTAGGAGCTTATTATGTCAGTTTTAGTTATCGGTGCAGATGAGATAACGCCTATCAAGGCAGTTTTACATGATTTGGGAGCTGAGAAGATAGAACACTGGGATGCTAGAAATGAAAACCGCGTAAATCGCAAGCCAATCCCTCAAGATACCGAGTGTGTGGTGATGCTAACTAGCTTTTTAAACCACAACACTATGAAGACTATTAAAACTCAAGCAAAAAAGAGAAATATTCCAATTG
This sequence comes from Campylobacter concisus, assembly GCF_015229955.1. Taxonomy (NCBI): domain Bacteria; kingdom Pseudomonadati; phylum Campylobacterota; class Epsilonproteobacteria; order Campylobacterales; family Campylobacteraceae; genus Campylobacter; species Campylobacter concisus. The sequence goes on along the minus strand of NZ_JAAKYZ010000004.1, from coordinate 103,507 downwards.
TTTGTGCAAAAAGAAGCGTTAGCTGCGTATTTTGCGAGTACTGCAAGGTCTTTGGGCTAGATAAGGAATTTGGATGCAAAGAATAATCAATGAGATTCGGGCTTTTATCAGATATTGGCGAAATAACTCCAAATATTTTTGCAAAGCTTGATAGGCTTTCACGTGCAAAAATTTTTATTGCACTTTATAATTCTGGCGTAGAAAGTGAGCTAAAAATACCACTTTCTTACGCTAAATTTCTAAATTTCAAAGAAATTTTTGAAGCTAGGATAAATTTCCTACTTCGCGAAAAATGTCTAAATTTTAAGCCAGCAGATCGCTTTTGTTTTTCATCAAATATCATCATAAATGCTTATTTAAAAGGCGACTTTTCAAAGATCAAATTTATAGCAAAAGAGCCAAAAATGGCGGCTGCAAAGATGATAAAAATGCTTTATGTAAGTGGGAAATTTGAGTTTTGTATCGATGCGGCACAGATGTTTTGTCAATTTGTTTATGATAAAATACGCCTCCGCCATCAAGATAAAGAGGTCATGCTAAATAGCGGTGTCATCTCGGTCAAAAAAGATGGTAAAAATTTGCTCAGCGTCATGCCAAGCTTTAAAAAAGTGAGCTTTGATGATATGAGAAATTTAAACGACGATATAGATAGAGCTGTCGGTGTGCTTGGTCACGAGTGCGAGATGGTTTATATCGTTTTTCCTAGAAATGAGGAATTTAGGCGACACGTTGAGGTTAGGCACTGTTATGCGAGAGGTTTGATCAAGCTTGTGCCTTATACGATTATTAGTAAAATTTTTTAAAAAGGATAAAAATGATAGGTATAGTTTATGGAAGCAGCATGGGAAATACCGAAGATGCAGCAAAACTTATAAGTGAGGGTCTAGGCCTTGAAAATGAGCTTTTAAACGTTGCTGATGTAGACGCAGCGAAGATAAATAGCTTTGATAAGCTAATTCTTGGTACATCAACCTGGGGTAGTGGCGATCTTCAAGATGACTGGGATGCGTTTGATTTTAAGGCGCTAAATTTAAGCAGTAAGACGGTTGCTGTTTTTGGTATGGGTGATAGCGAGAGCTACTCTGATGAGTACTGTAACGGCATGGCAAAGCTTTATGATGAGGTCGTAAAAGCTGGTGCAAAAGTAGTTGGTGAGGTTAGCACTGATGGATATACATTTGATGGCTCTGATGCTGTAAGAAATGGAAAATTTGTAGGTCTAGCACTTGATGCTGATAACCAAAGTGATAAAACTGAGGGTAGAATTTCAGCTTGGATCGAGCAGATAAAACCTCACTTTGCTTAATGTAATTTTAGCTAGATTTTCTAGCTAAAATTTTCATATATCCATAGCTGAGATGAAGCTTTTTATCCTCTCATTTTGGCTGTTAAAAAACTCATCTACCAAGCCATCAAATGCGATCACACCTTTATCTAAAAATAAAATTCTATCAGCTATCTTTCTAGCAAAATTCATATTATGAGTAACGATGATCATAGACTTTTTCTCTTTTGCAAGAGATAAGATGACTTTTAAAACTTCAGCCTCAAGCTCTGGATCAAGCGCGCTTGTAGGCTCGTCAAGTAGCAAAAAGTATGGATTTACAGCTAGGGCTCTAGCGATGGCTACACGCTGTGCTTGTCCGCCTGAGAGCCTGTTTGGATAGGTATCTTCTTTGTGGCTAAGCCCCACTTTAGCTAAAAGCTCTTTTGCCTCTTTTATTGCTTCGTTTTTATCCTTTCTTTGAACATAGATCGGAGCTTCGGTGACATTTTGAAGCGCTGTTAGGTGTGGAAAGAGATTAAAGCTTTGAAAGACCATACCTGTTTTTTTGCGAATTTCTAAAAGCTCTTTTGAGCTAAGCTTCTCTTTAAAATTTACAGCTCTATCATCTACCTCTAAAATGCCACTTTGTGGGATCTCAAGTAAATTTATGCATCTAAGAAGCGTTGATTTACCACAACCAGATGAGCCAACGATCACGGTCGTTTGTCCCTCTTTGAAGCTTGTGTTTATGTTATCTAGCACCAAATGATCGCCGTAAGATTTGCTTATATTTTTAAAATTTATAGCCATTAGACATACCTTGAGACAGCTTTTTCAAGCCTTGATTGAAGATAAGTTAAGAGTGTGCAAACCACTAGATAGATGAGTGCTGCTAGGATGTAGAGGATGAGTGGCTCAAAGGTCCTTGCTGCGATCCTTTGAGCGACCATAAACATATCAACCATCGTTATAGAAGCTGCTAGTGAAGTGTCTTTAACAAGGCCTATAAATGTGTTTGAAAGTGGCGGCAACGAGATCCTTACTGCTTGAGGTGCGATGATACGCTTTAAAATTTGATAGTGCGTCATGCCAAGCGATGTTGCAGCCTCCCACTGACCTTTTGGCACAGAAAGAATGGCAGCCCTTACGGACTCAGAGGCATAAGCACCCACGTTTAGACTAAATGCTATGGTAGCAGCACTCCAAGTATCAAGTGTGACGCCGATGCTAGGAAGTCCGTAAAATACGATAAAAAGCTGCACAAGAAGTGGCGTACCGCGAAATATCCAAACATAGGTGGCAAATATAAATTTTAAAATTTTTATATTTGAAAGCCTTGCTACTGCTGTGATAATGGCGATGACAAGCCCTAGCGAAAACGAGAGTAAAGTAAGTGGGATCGTCACTTTTAAAAGTGCGATGATCATCGGTAGTGTCGAGCTTGAAACAAGCTCGATCACTCTATCTAAATTTTCCATTTTTGCCTTGTTGGTTTATAAATTTATTTTGAGACGTCTTTGCCAAAGTAGCTTTTTGAGATAGCTTCTAGTTTGCCTTCTTTTGAAAGTTCATTTAGAGCATTTGAAATTTGCTCTGCAAGCTCGGCATTGTCCTTTTTAACAGCTGCTGCTGTGTAGTCTTTCTCGTCAAGTGAGGCAGCTATCTTTACAGGTGCATTTGGGCGCTCTTTTATGAAGTCGTAAAATACGATGTTGTCTCTTACAACAGCATCTACGCGTCTTGATATAAGAAGCTCCATACTTTTAGCAAAACTATCTGTTACGACGTGTTCAGCGCCGTATTTTACGGCGACTTTCGCCCAGTTGCTCGTAGCTGAGTCGGCATTTTTTTTGCCTTTTAGGTCGGCAAAGCTTTTTATGTCGTTATTATCTTTTCTAGTGATGATGGCACCAAATGTCACAGTATAAGGCACTGAAAAAGCATACTTTTTCTTTCTCTCGTCAGTTATACTTACTTGATTAAATACAACATCGGCCTTACCAGCGTCAAATGCAGCAAGCATCGCATCCCAAGGGGCTGTTAGAAACTCAACTTTTAAATTTAGCTTTTGCGCTACCGCTCTTGCGATATCTACATCGTATCCCACTAGCTCATTTTTATCATTATAAAATGTAAAAGGCGCGTAAGTACCTTCAGTTGCTACTGTTAGCACGCCATCTTTTATAGTTTTTGCTTGTAAATTTAGAGCCATTGCAAGCACAGCTACTACTTTTAATAAATTTGTAAATTTCATTTTGATCCTTTATTTTGAAATATCTTTTCCAAAATATTTCATCGAAATTTCACTTATCTTGCCCTCGGCTTTTAGCTCATCAAGCGCTTTGTTTATCGCTTCTAGTAGCTCGGTGTTGCCTTTTTTAACGATTGCAGCTGTTGGCATCGGCTCGTTGCTTGTGTATGCGATTTTTAGTGGCGCATTTGGGCGTTGTTTGATGTAGTCAAAAAATGTAACGTTATCGTTTATCGTATCATCAGCTCTTTTTGAGATGATAAGCTCCACACCTTTGCTAAAGCCATCAGCTACGACCACTGTTGCGCCATTTTTCTCAGCTATCGCTGCCCAGTTGCTAGTCGCAGAGTGCACACTCTTTTTGCCTTTTAGATCAGCAAAACTTTTGATGTCGTTATTATCTTTATGCACGACAATTACCGGATATGGCATAGTGTAAGGTACGCTCATACCATACTTTTTCTTTCTATCTTCGTTTATGCTAACTTGGTTAAAAACAACATCTGCTTTGCCAGCATCAAAAGCAGCTAGCATCGCATCCCAAGGAGCTGTTAGAAACTCAACTTTTAAATTTAGCTTTTGCGCTACCGCTCTTGCGATATCTATGTCATATCCTACTAGCTCGCCCTTTTCATCGTAAAATGAGTAAGGTGAGTAAGTGCCTTCAGTTGCGACGATAAGTTCGCCTTTTTTGATAGTTGAAGCATTTAAATTTAAAGCTAAAAAAGCACCTGCGATCAAGCCAAAAATGGGCTTAAAATTCATTAATTCTCCTTATTTAAAATATCTTTGTCGAAGTATTTAAGCGAAATTTCGCTTAAAGCTCCTTCCTTGCTAAGCTCATTTAGGGCAAAATTTATCTTAATTAGCAGCACTTTGTTACCTTTTTCTACGTTATAGCCCATTTGTTCACTATTTGTATAGCATCATCTTTTATGATCTGCCAGTAAAATTTTGTAAAAGTAGAATTTAAAGAGAACAAGCATGCAACTACGCAGACTGCACCAAATTTAAAAAGCAATAGAAATTTTTATACAAAACTCTTTGCAGAAAATTTTTAAGATTTATGCAAATATCAGTCGCAACTGCAACCTGGGTAGTATTTTGTCACAAAGAAAGAGGGCGGTGCCTCACTCCGCTAGAAGTGAGACTGCTAGAGCTTTTACGCCCTTAAAATCAACTTTGCCGCTTGCAAGTGTTGGGATATCATCAACGATGAAGATATAGCTTGGCATCATTATAGGAGCAAGGCTACTCTCTTTTAAAATTTGCTCTAAATTTTCAGGCTCTGTGCCACTTTTTACTAAAAGTGCGATCGCTTCGCCCTTTTTACTATCTGGCACATTTGCGCTGCTAAAGACAACGTCGCCCCCAAGCACCTTTGTAAGCTCTTCTTCGACGTTTCCAAGGCTTATCATCTCGCCGCCTATTTTGGCGAATCTTGAATATCTATCGACGATAAATACAAAGCCGTTTTCATCGATGTGGCCTTTATCGCCAGTTTTATAGTATCTTACGCCATCAATGTGCGTGATGACCTCGCTTGTTTTAGCTTCGTCGTTTAGATAGCCCTTCATCACCTGCGATCCGCCGATGACGATGAGCCCGTCTGTGCCAGTTTCTAGCTCTTCAAGTGTCTCTGGGTCGATTATTTTTATGATAGTGCCAGGTAGAGGCATGCCAACGCTGCCAGGTCTATTAAATGTAAGCTCTTTTAGGCTCTCTTTTTCTAGGATATTTGGCATATTTACAGCAGCTACCGGTGCCGTTTCTGTCGCGCCATAACCTTCATAAATTTCTATGCCAAATTTGAGCCTAAACTCATCTTTTATCTCAGGTTTTAGCTTTTCAGCCCCAGCTACGACCATTCTGGCACTTTGAAACATTAGTGGATGAAGCTTTTTGTTTCTGGTGTAGAGCCTAAAGAAGGTCGAGGTGCCAAAGATGATGCTAGCGCTGTGTCTTGCCGCCATTTTGCCGATAGTCGCTCCGTCTGTTGGGTCAGGCACGCTTACCATTTTTATGCCCTCGCAAAGTGGCATGAGCGTGGTGACCGTTAGTCCAAATGAGTGAAAAACAGGGAGTGAGTTTAAGATCACGTCATCTTTTTTGAAATTTAGAAGTTCGCTTATTTGCTTAATGTTTGCAAGTAAATTTTTGTGACTTAGCTCGATGCCTTTTGGCTCGCCCTCGCTACCGCTACTAAATAAAATGGTAGCCGTATCTTCTAAACTTACACGCTTAAAATAGCAAAGCTTAATAAGCCAAACTGGGGCAAAAAAGGCAGTTAAAAGCGTTAAAAATTTCTCTTTTTTTGAGACGCTAGCTGAGAGATCTTCTGCAAATTTAGCCTTGCCACTCATCGCATCTTTTAGATCAAAGCCTTTAAGCGCTAGTTTTTCAAGAAATTTGCTAGAGGTGATGACTGTGTTTATATCTGCCTTTCTTAGGGCGTGATTTAGCGAGGTCTCATTTAGCGTATAGTTTAAATTTACGCTCACTTTGCCCATGGCAAGAAGCGCCATATTTACGATAGCTGCGATGCTTGAGCTAGGCAGCAAGATGCCTATATTTTTCTCATCTTTTAGCTCGCGTTTAAAAATTTTGATAAAGACTAAAACAGCTGTTATAAATTTCAAGTTGCTCAAATTTAACCCAGTGCTGTCGCTCACGCACTCTTTAAATTTCTCTTCTTTTGCATTGCTTAGCCACTCCTCGGTTAGTGGTTTTTGTCTTGAGATAAAGCTCTCCCACGATGAAAAGCTAAGCTCAAGCACCTTTTGCTTCATCTTTGCAGCGTTTATAAATGTGGTTATCGGCTTACCAAAGGCGACGATGATGTCGCGTCTGCAGTTTTTAGAAGTAAGATCTTTGTAAAATTTACTAGCTCTTGAAAAGCTCGAGCCCCAAAGGCCACGAAGGTAAAATGGCACGATGCAAACTTCTTCTAGATCTCTGATGATAAGCTCAAAGCCCTTTTGAAACTCATTTATCTGGCCGTTGTAGCTGATGTGGCCCTCTGGAAAAAGCGCGACTACTTCGCCATTTTTTAGGCACTCTCTAACTAGTTCGATCGACTCTTTGCTCGCCCCTGCGCCTATTGGGATCACTTTAAAAAATTTAAAAATTTGCTTTAGATACCATTTGTTATAGATCGTTCTATACATGACAAATCTTATGCCCCTTGGGCTTGCAGCTTGAAGCACGAGCCAGTCGATCCAGCTGATGTGATTACCAAGAAGTAGCGCGCCGCCACTTTGTGGTAAATTTTGAAGCCCCTCAACGAAAAATCGGTACTTTGTCTTTAAAAATGGCAGTAAAAGTAGCCTTGTGAAAAGATGTGGAAGCTGCAAAATAGCGTAAAAACTGCCGATTAGGCAGACAAGTGCTGTAAAGACAAAGAGCCCAGTGGTTGAAATTTTAAAATATACTAAACCTATGCCAATAGCTAGAAATAGCAACATTGAGACGTTTTGTAAGAAGTTATTTGCCGCCATTATCTTGCCGGTAGTCTTTTGCGGGGCAAAGTATTGGATCATCGCATTTAGCGGCACTATAAAAATTCCACCAAAAAAGCCAAATGCAAATGAGCTAAGGCTCACTACGCCGATGCTTGAGCCAAATGCGAAAAATAAAAGTGAGAAAAATATACCAATAGCGCCCATCGGCACGATACCAAGCTCGATGTGAAGCTTTGACATAGAGCCAGCCACGTATGAGCCAAATGCGATGCCTATGGCGCTTGCTGCAAGTATTGCTTGCACCGCTAGCGAGCTGTCGTCATTAAAAACGGCTTTGTAATGAGCTGGAAAAGCTGCGATGATGATCTGAGAAATTCCCCAAAATATACTAAGTCCAGCGATGCTTAGCCAGATATTTTTATCTGACCTTACTTCTTTTAAATTTTCTCTTAAATAGCTAAGGCGAATATATTTTTTAATATCAAAATTTTCGCTTGTTTCGTCTTTTTCATCAATGCAAGGTAACTTATAGGCAAAATATGCTTCAAGCGCGCTAAATACGACTAAAAAGATGCCAATAGGATAGACGCTTTTTAAGATCTCTTCTGAGTTTCCACCTTGAATATATAAATTTTCAAATATAAATGAAAATAAAAATGAGCTAAAAAGTATAGCAACGATGGTGAGCGCTTGGATGATGCCATTTGCTGTGCCAAGGCGCTCAGGGCCGACTAGGGCTTTGATGATACCGTATTTTGCTGGTGAGTAGATCGCACTTTGAGCAGCCAGTATGAGCGTTAAAGCAAAGGCTACGCCAAAAGCACCTGCAAGATAGCTAAAAAGCACCGCGACACTAATGACAAGGCCAAAAATAGCACAAATTCTTATGACTTTTGTCTTTGAGAATTTATCATTTATAAAGCTTGAGGGCGAGAATAAAAAGATAAATGGTAGCAAGATCATTGCGTTTATGACAGCTGTTAAGATAAAAAGTATGTCGCCATCGTATGTTTTTAAAAGAACGTTTTGTATGGTTATTTTGTGTGCTAGATCGACGCTTGCATTTAAAAATGCGATCGCAAGGTAGGGCAAAAAGCCAGCAACTTTTAATAAACTCATCATAGAAAGACCTTTGTGATTTTAAAAATTTTGTAAATCTAACAGCAAAATATTTAAAATATTATTAATAAAAAACTCTACATTAAATTTGGTAATAAAAATTTTTTAAAAATTTAAATTTTATATGCTTTTGGATAAAATCACGCAATCAAAAATAAGGAAAAATTTATCATGAACTATGAAATCATCGTCGTTGGCGGCGGACATGCAGGTATTGAGGCAAGTCTTGCAGCAGCCAGAATGGGCAAGCAAACTTTACTTATCACGATCTTAGCTGAACAAATAGGCGCCGCAAGCTGTAATCCAGCCATTGGGGGCCTTGCGAAGGGACATCTTGTAAAAGAGATCGACGCGCTTGGCGGTCAAATGGGGCTTACGACTGATGCTGTTGGCATCCAGTTTCGCGTGCTAAATGAGAGCAAAGGCCCAGCAGTACGTGGTAGCCGCGCTCAGATCGATATGGATAGATACCGCGTTTATATGAGAAATTTGCTTTTAAATACTCCAAATTTAGAAATTTCTCAAGAGATCGCCACTGAAATTTTAAGCGAAAATGGCGAAGTAACAGGCGTTAAAACCCACCTAAATAACATCTATAACGCAAAAAAGGTGATAATTACCACTGGCACATTTTTAAATGGGCTAATTCACGTTGGATTTAACAAACTAGAAGCCGGCCGCGTGGGCGAGCTAAGCGCAAAGGATCTAAGCGGCAGTCTAAGGGAGCTTGGGCTAAATTTAGGTAGGCTAAAGACTGGAACATGTCCAAGGATCGATGCAAAAACGATAAATTTTAAAATTTTAGAAAAGCAAGATGGCGATGAAAAGCCAGTTGCATTTAGCTTTAGAACTAAAAATTTCTCACCAACGCAGCTGCCATGCTATATCGCCTATACAAACGAAACTACGCATGAGATAATCCGCTCAAATTTCGACAAAGCGCCACTTTTTACAGGCCAGATCGAGGGTATAGGACCAAGATATTGCCCTAGTATAGAGGATAAGATAAACCGCTTTGGCGACCGCGACAGACACCACCTTTTCATAGAGCCTCAAACACTTGAAGCTACAGAGTACTATATAAACGGCTTTTCGACTAGCTTGCCTTATGAAGTGCAAGTGCAGATGTTACGCTCCGTAAAGGGTTTTGAAAATGCAAAAATCGTAAGGCATGGATACGCCATCGAGTACGATTACGTCGAGCCAACACAGCTAAAACACAGCCTTGAGACCAAAAAGGTAAAAGGGCTTTATCTAGCTGGACAGATAAATGGAACGACTGGATACGAGGAAGCTGGCGCTCAAGGGCTAATGGCTGGTATAAATGCAGCGCTTTCACTTGATAATAAAGAACCACTTGTCTTGCGCCGCGATGAAGCTTATATTGGTGTTTTGATCGACGATCTTGTTACAAAAGGGACAAAAGAGCCATACAGGATGTTTACGAGTAGGGCGGAGTACCGCTTGCTTTTGCGTGAGGAAAATGCCATTTTAAGGCTTGGCGGATATGGCCATGAGCTTGGACTTATTGATGATGAGACTTTTAATGAAATTGAAGCTATCAGGCAAAATTTAAAAGATGGGCTTGCTTACCTTAACAATACTCAAATTACGCCAAGTAAGCAAAATTTAGAGCTTTTAGCCAGCCTTGATGAAGAGCCGATCAGTCAAAATGTGAGCCTTCAAAAGATTGTCGCACGTAAGAGCTTTACAGCTGAGAAACTAAGAAAGCTTGATCAGAAATTTTCAAATTTGGATGATGCGAGTGTGGATCAAATTTTAACCGAGTGTAAATATCAGCACTACATAAATGAGCAAAAAAATCAGATAGAAAAAATGAAAGATATGATGGATGTGAAAATTCCTGAAAATTTTGACTTTAGAAGTGTTAGTGGTCTTAGTAATGAAGTGGTCGAAAAGCTTGAGAAATTTGCACCGCCTACGCTCTTTGCTGCGAGTGAAATCTCAGGTATCACGCCAGCTGCGATTGATATCTTACATATTTATATAAAGATGAATGAGAAAAGGCTTGGCTGATTTTGATTTTAGATTTATTTCAAAAAGCCATAAAGCTTAAAATTTTTATCTTAAAATCAAGATTTACGTTTAAGCTAAAATTAACATTATTTTTGCAGATTATATTTAGAAATTATACTTTTTTAATTTTTTGAGAGTATAATCGTTAAGAATTTATTTATAGAAAGGAATTTAATGTCAGTAAAGCAAGAAAGACGTAGCTTTATCGGCCTTGCGTTTGGTGCTGTGGCAGCTGTCGGCGGCGCTATGTCACTAGTGGCTGTTAAAAAGACTTGGGATCCGCTTCCAAGCGTAAAAGCTGCTGGTTTCACAACAGTTGATCTAAGTCCGATCAAAGATGGAGAAATGAGGCAGGTTGAATGGCGTAAAAAGCCTATTTTCATCCTTAAAAAAAGTCCTGATATGGCTAAAAATGACAAAAGAGATGTTGTTGTAGGGGATGCTAGATACGTAGTTCTTATCGGACTTTGCACGCATCTTGGCTGTATACCTGAGTATAAAGCAAGTAAACAAATGTTTGTATGTGCCTGTCATGGTGGCGAATTTAATGCCGACGGAATGCAAACATACGGACCTCCTCCAAGACCACTTGATATACCACCATTTAAGATTGATGGAACCAAGCTAGTTCTAGGCGAAACAAGCCCAGAATACGAAAAATTAGTAGCAAAAGCTTAGGAGGATAGCAATGTCTTTAGCTCATAAATCAACTGGCGTTATTGACTGGCTTGATCAACGCCTAGCTTTTACAAAACTTATGAAGGTTCTAGTTAGCGAATACTGGATACCAAAAAATATAAATTTCCTTTGGGCAATGGGCGTTATTTTAACAACGCTTTTTATGCTCTTAATTGTTACTGGTTTTTTACTTTTAATGTATTACAAACCAGATGTAAATTTGGCATTTGATAGTGTAAATTATACTATCATGCAAGAGGTCGAGTATGGCTGGCTTTGGCGTCACATTCACGCAGTTTCAGCCTCTACGATATTTCTTATTATGTATATTCACTTGCTTACTGGACTTTACTATGGTTCATATAAAAGAGGTAGGGAAGTCATTTGGATAAGTGGTATGGTGCTATTTATCTGTTTTTCAGCAGAGGCATTTAGTGGTTATATGCTTCCATGGGGACAGATGAGCTACTGGGCGGCAACTGTTATCACTCAGCTTTTTGGCGGTGTGCCAGTTATTGGTGATGCTTTAGTTGAGTGGATTAGAGGTGATTACGCAGTTGGCGACTCAACACTTACTAGATTTTTTATGCTTCATGTTTGTTTATTGCCACTTGTAACGATAGCTGTTTTGGTTATTCACTTCTACTCTTTAAGAGTTCCACACGTTAATAACCTAACAAGCGAAGATATAGACTTTGAAGTAGAGGCACAAGAGTATTTACACGGCGATAGAGCAAAATCTAAAGTTATACCATTTTGGCCAGGATTTTTGGCAAAAGACTTTATGTATGTATCATTCTTTATGATATTTGTCATCTATCTTGTTTGCTATCACTTCAACTTTGCAATGGATCCTATCAACTTTGAGCCAGCAAATCCACTAAAAACCCCACCACATATCTATCCAGAGTGGTATTTCTTGTGGCAATATGAAATTTTACGTGGCTTTTTCTTTGATATAGCCGGAATTTCTGCTTATAACATTGGTCTTATCGCGTTTGCGTTTGCGGGTGTTGCATTCATGCTTATACCTCTTCTTGATAGAAGCGACCTTGTAGCTCCAGCTCACAAAAGACCACTATTTTTTATATGGTTTTGGGTCTTAGTTATCGATCTTATCGTATTATCTATATATGGTAAGCTCCCAACAGGTGGTTATAATGACTGGATAGGGTTTTATTCGTCATTGCTATTCTTGTTCTTATTTATAATTGCGTTACCAGTTATAACAATACTTGAAAGAAAGAGGGGCTAATTATGAAAGAGCTTAAAATTTTTGCCATTGTTGTTATTCTTTCAGGTGTTTTATATTGGGGTATTGAGCCTTATGCTCACACAAAACTTCATCCACACACTGCAAATGCTGAGTATAACTTCTCAAAAGAAGATACTGACTATGCAAAGCACTTTTTAGAGCAAAAAAAGGCAGCACTTGAGACTGCTAAGGCTAGCGGAAATAAGGCAAGTATAGACGCGGCTACAAAAGATGTAGAAGTAGCACAAAAAATTCTTGATGACTATACAGCATTTTGGAATGATATTAACTCTATCGATCTTACAAAAGGTGACGCCACAAGGGGTGCTGATACCTTTGTAGCAGCAGGATGTACAGGATGCCACGGTATAGAAGCAGCAGGTATGCCAGCTGGTATGGATGCTGAGACAGCTAGTCAAAGCTTTGGTGTAGTACCACCAGATCTTAGTACCGCTGGTAAAATTTATGATGATAAATTCTTGGCCGCACTCATTAAAAATCCAAATATGGCTTTAAAGCTAACTCATAAATTTAACGACGAGCATCCATTTCCGATGACCGCATTTATGGGTGCTGGTGGTGATATAAATGCTGAGACTGCCGATATAGTAGCTTATTTGAAAAAAGTATCTGCTGATTATGAAAAGGCAAATAATAAGATCACTGAAGAAAAGGTTTTCGCTGATGCATGTCAAAGATGTCATGATATAAAATATGACAAAAAATATGCATTTAGCAACAAAGTAAGCCTTGCTGCTTATATGGGCTCAAACCCACCTGATCTATCGATGATGATCCGTTCAAAAGGCGATGAGTATTTACATAAATTTATAAACGATACTCAAAAGATGCTACCAGGTACCGCAATGCCAAGAGTTGGTTTAAATAAAGCCGCTGAAGACGACGTGGTAGCTTATATTCAAAAAGTAGGCGACAAGAAGAAGGCTGAGCGCGAGAGCACAGGGCTTTATGTCATGATCTACTTCTTTATATTAGGAATTTTTGCTTGGCTTTGGAAACGCAAAGTTTGGAGCGAACTACACTAAAATTTAAGAGCCTCTTTGGCTCTTAAATCCTCTCTGGTAAATTTACATATATAAATAGGTATTTTTTAAATTCGTTTTTGTAAATTTGATCAAATACTCTTACAAATTTTAAAATCTTACTCACTCGCATTAGCAACTTACCAAATTCAGGTCTCGTTATCACTTGCCACCGAATTTGCAAGCGTGATATGCTCGCTCATAAATTTTAAAATTTACCTGACACTTGCTTGATGTAAAATACATGCGGCGCAAAGCGCTATCGCATGCTCTCTAACGTGCAAGGGGTTTTTACTTCGACTTCGTCTCGTAAATGCAAGCAGACAGGGGATTTAAAAAAGGAGATAAGGGTACGGCTTCGTAATTCAAGTCCCCTTATCTCCCTTTCGAATAAAGTTTTTAAATTTAAAGTCTATATTTTTAAAAATAGAAATTTACTATTTTGCAAATTTTAAAACTTTCATTCACTTGCAAGAATTGGCTACTAAAATCTGGCTTCACTTACTGCTTAGCTCAAATTTTAGAGCCAAAATTACTCGTTTATGAAATTTTAAAGATTTGCCTAAAACCTAAAGCAGTAGTATGCCTATGCCACCATGTAAGCTATGAATGCACAAGCGTTTCGGTAGAAAATAGAAATATATCTGAGTTTTAACGGTCGCTATTTAAATAAATTTATTTTAAGCAAATCACTCACTAAAACCCGCTAATTTTCACAAGAATAGTAAAATTTAGCTCCACATCAAGCCTATTTAAAATTAAATTTCCTTGGCGATCTTGCTCATTTTATTGAGTAGTTTTTCACGTTCATTTGGCTTTAGGTTGCCGTATTGAAGCTTTGTTATCATCTGCATGAAGTCAAATTGTTTAAACATTTGCGCATCGCTTTTTAGCTCTTTTTCTAGCTGTTTATAAATTTTTTCAGTCTCTTTATTTGCTTTTTCTAAATTTTGTAAAAAGCTTCCAGTTGCGCTCATATCAAGGTCGTTTTTTGCAGCTTTATCGATGACATTTTTTAGATTTGCTAAATTTTCAGAAATTTTCATCTGCATTTCCTTTTGGATTTTAAAATTTAGAGCAAATTTTATTCCTAAATTTTCTCCCACCACTTTTTTCTAGGCGGATTTTGTGCGGTGAAAACTTCTCCGATCATCGGCGTTGCGTAGTTTAGCTCAAGTTTTGTCGCTGCCTTTTCAAAACGCTTGATCGGCTCATCCCAAGCGTGATAAGATAGATCAAATTTGCCCCAGTGCACCGGCATACCAAGCTTTGCACCAAGATCTTTTAGTGCTTGCGCTGACTCCTCTGGCTTCATATGCACGTAAGGCCAGCCATCGCCGTAAGCACCATTTTCTATAAAAACTAGATCAAAGGCGCCAAATTTCTCATTTATCATCTTAAAATGCTTGCCGTATCCGCCATCTCCGCTAAAATAAAAGCTAAAGCCAGCCCCTTCAACCGCCCAGCCACCCCAAAGCGTCGTATTTCTTTTAAATGTGCGCCCACTAAAGTGCCTTGAAGGACAAAACATGAAGTTTAAATTTCCTATTTTTTGATCACCAAACCAGTCAAACTCATAAATTTTGTCTTCATCAACGCCCCATTTTACAAGGTGAGCTTTTACGCCAAGCGGCACTAGAAATTTGCAAATTCTATCCTTTAGCTCGAGTATTGTTTTGTAATCAAGATGATCGTAGTGATCGTGCGAGATGAGGGCGATGTCGATCGCATCTGGGTAGTCGCTAGCGGTGATAGCATGCTCGTAGGTAAAGGGCTTACCGCCAATTGACAGTGGAAATGCTCGGTGCAAAACAGGGTCAGTGACAATGGTTTTGTCATCAAGCTTACAGATGAGGCTAACGTGCCCAAGCCAGATAAACTCGCCATTTTTGAGGGCTTTTGCATCAAATTTTAAATTTGGCAAAGGCTTAGTTGGTAGCTTACCTTTTGGTGGAAAGAGCGCTTGCGGAATATAATTTAACATAGATGCTTGCGGATTATTTTTTACCATATCAATCGTTGGTTCTAAATTTATAAAAACTTTGCCGTTGAAATTTGGCGAAGCCTCTATCAGCTTTTGGCTCTTGGCGTCTGGCACGCCACCAAAAACCGGGGCGAATTTTATAAAAGCAAAAACTGAAGCGATAAACAAAACTATAACTATAAAAATTCCCATAAAAAGCCTTTAAATTTAAAGGCCGTATTATATTTTAGATTTTTAAATTTCAGTTTTATTTAATTAACCCGAGCTTAAATAATTAACTTTTAAATTTAAAGTTAATTAAGATATTTTTACTCTTTATAGGAAAATTTTATTAATAAATATTATCCTTTAGCAAATAAATATACCTAAAAATCGATACTTAATAGATAATCTTAAGAATATATAAAATAAAAATTTAATTCTAAAAATACAAAATTTGTCAGATAGATGACGGAATTTATTCATTATAAGTTATAGAATTATTACAAAAATTAGGAAGGAGCGTTTGAGATGTTAAATAAAAATTTAACTATCTCTATTTTGGTGACTAACCATCACTTTAAAAGTGAGCAGGGCAGTTTAGCCTTGTTTAATGGGAGGAATTTATGAAAAAACATAAATTTGTGATTGCCGATTATAAACGCTGTATAGGATGTGCGACCTGCATGGCTGCATGTTTTAAGAGCGCTTATGAACGCGGCAAGCTGTCACGTGCAAGGCTAAGTGTGCTAAGAGAAGCTACTGGCGTTATGCCAACTCAGTGCAGACAATGCGACGATGGTCCTTGTGCGAATGTATGTCCAACTGGGGCATTGCGATTTAATGATAATTGCATCGAGCTTCACGAGGAAATTTGTATAGGCTGTAAGATGTGCACGATCGCTTGTCCTTACGGTGCGATAAGCTCAAGTGCAGAGCTTATGCCTTCAGTAAATTACGCTGTCGAGCCAAAGTACAACCTTGAGATAGAGTCACAATCAGGTGCAAAAAATATCGCTGTTAAATGCGATATGTGCTTTGGTCGTGAGAACGGACCAGCTTGTGTTGATGTCTGTCCAACGAGTGCTCTTGTTATGATTGATCCAGAAGAGGGCAAACATAAACTTGGCAAGAGGATAGACTATGAAGCAGCGAATAAATTTGCTACTAAAATTTTAAACGGACAAGGAGCATAAGATGACTACGGTTTATATGCTATTTCTTGTAAGTGCCGTCGTTAGCATCTTGCTTTATTGTGCTCCAAAGGCCGCTGTAAAGGTTGGTTTTGGACTAAGCGCTTTAAGCTGTTTTTACGCGATGTGCCACTTTGTTGCAAATATGGGAGTAAGTGATAGCTTTGCTCTTATGGATGGCTTTTTGTATTCGCCAAAATTTGCGCTAAATCCACTTGGAAATTTCTTTAGCTTTGTCGTTGTTTTCATCGGATTTGCAAGTAGCGTTTATGGTATGAGCTATGCAGATGAGTATATCAAAAAAGCAAATGTTGGCGTGTTTGCATGTTTGTTTAATACATTTATACTCTCAATGCTTCTAGTAATTAGTGCTGATAATGTATTTTGCTTTGTTGTTTTATGGGAGCTTATGACTCTTATTTCATCATTTCTTATCATCGTCAATGACGGTAAAAATACACTTAAAGCGGTTATGGTATATCTTGGCATCGCACAAATCGGTGCATTTTGTATAACCTGTGGCTTGCTTATCACTGCTTACTACGCAGGAAGCTTTGAATTTAGCGCATTTATGGGTGTTAAGATGCCATTTGGCGCTTCTGCTGCTGTATTTGCACTATTTTTGGTCGGCTTTGGTAGTAAAGCTGGTATGTGGCCATTTCACGTTTGGCTTCCACAAGCTCACCCAGCAGCACCATCAAACGTTTCAGCCCTTATGTCAGGCGTTATGATTAAAGTTGCTCTATTTACATTAGTTAAATTTACACTTTACTTGCCACTTAGTACATATTTTGGTCTTACGATTCTAGCTCTTGGTGCAGCTAGCTCATTATTTGGTGTTTTATACGCTCTTTGCCAACACGACTTCAAGGCTTTGCTTGCTTATCACTCAGTTGAGAACATAGGCATCATCTTACTAGGTCTTGGCACAGGAATTTATGGCGTTGCGGCTGGAAATTTAACACTTGCAGCAGTAGGTTTTCTAGCAGGTTGCTACCACGTAGTTAACCATGCTATATTTAAAGGTCTGCTTTTCCTTTGTGCTGGTTCGGTTATCCACGCTACTCATACACAAAATATGGACATCCTTGGTGGTCTTGCTAAAAAAATGCCATGGACAAGCCTTGGTATGTTTATAGGTATTATGGGTATCGCAGCCTTGCCTCCAGTAAACGGCTTTGTTTCAGAGTGGTTTACATATCAAGGTATGCTTCAAGGCGCGATGGGCGAGGGAACATTAGTTAGATATGCATTTACACTTGGCGTCGTAGCTCTTGCGCTAACAGGCGTTTTGGTCGGTATGCACTTAAAACTTTACGCTGTTATCTTTGCAGGTACTCCAAGAGATCAAAAAATTTGGGAAAATGCTAAAGAGAGTCCAATAGGCATGGTTCTTGGTATGATCATCCTAATGATAGGCTGCGTTGGCTTTGGTCTTGGCGCAAACTACATAGTTGATTACATCATGCAAGCTGTAAATTCTATCGCTATAAGCGACTATAAAGCTAGCCTTGGTGCTATAAATGTAACTTCACCAATAGGCAGTATGATCTCAACTCCGCTTATCGCTTTAGTTTTATGTGCGACTATGATTTTGCCATTTATCATCCTTGCTGTTATGAAAGCAAATAGAGATAAACCACGCGAGACTGATCCTTGGGCATGTGGCTTTAAATATAGCTCACGTATGCAAATGACAGGTGGTCCATTTACAGGCGATCTTAGAAAGATCATGCAATGGCTATTTAGAGCTGATAAAAAGATCGTTACTAGAAATTATTTTGACGCGGTTGAATATCACAACCATCCAAAAGATATCTGGTGGGGAATGTTTTATGAGCCAGTCATTAAATGGTGTATGAAATTTGCTGATAAACTAGGCATTGTTCAAAGCGGATACACAAACGTCTATACGCTTTATATCCTAATTTATCTTTGTGCCATACTTGCTGTGGGCTACTTTTTAGTTTAGGAGACGAAAATGCAAACTATACTTTTAATGATATTTCAAGTAGTCGTTATCGTTTTGGTAGCTCCTTTGTTTGATGGTATGGCAAGAAAACTAAGAGCTAGACTTCAATCAAAACAAGGTAGCGATTTCTTTCAAACATATCGCGACATTATAAAACTCTTTAGAAGAGGAAGAACTGTGCCTGAGTGCTCACACTGGGTATTTAGATGGGCTCCATTTTTCCTTTTTGCAACTTCAGCTGCAGTTCTAGCTGCTATACCTATAACATATAGCAAAGATACTGTTTTTGGAGCATATTCAGATATATTTGTGATCCTCTATCTTGGCGCGTTGCTTAGATTTGTATTTGGTGCAGCTTCAATGGATAGCGGCAACCCATTTGCAGCAACAGGCGGCGGCAGGGAGCAAATGCTGGGCGTATATGTCGAGCCAGTTATGATCATGTGTCTAATCGTCGTAATGCTTGCAGCTAAAACATCAAATTTAATTGAGATCCAAGAGATGGTAAAAACCGGTGTTATTGGATATCAAATCCCAAGCTTTGCTGTAGCTTCTATCGCATTTTTATGGTGCATGTACGTTGAGACTGGCAGAAAACCATTTGACGTAGCTGAAGCTGAGCAAGAGCTTCAAGAAGGCTTACTTGGCGAGTATGCAGGTAGCGACCTTGGTTTAGTTCAAGCATCACTTATATTAAAACAGTTTGCTATGATCGGACTTTTCCTAACTATATTTGAGCCATGGAATTTTAGCAATCCTTTCTTAGCTATCATCATTTTTGTGATAAAAACTGGAGTATTTTACGTAGCAGCTGTCTTTATAGACAACTTTGGTCCACGCTTTAAAATGACTTCATCTTTACGCAAAAATGCACTTGGTGCACTTGCTATCTCGTTTGTTGCACTAACACTTTATGTAGTAGGAGTGTGAGATGCAAACACTTGATATTTTAGCCATTTGCATGATCGTAACTTCGCTTGCGGTTTTTGGTCTTAGAAGCTTAAAACTCTCAATCATCGCTTATGCGATTGAGACACTACTTTTAGTTAGCATATTTTTCTTGCTATCTGAGAAATTTAACGCCGAGCAACTCAAAACTTGGGCGATCGTTGCATTTTTTACCAAAGTTTTACTTGTGCCAGGAATTTTATTCTGGCTTATCAAAAAACTTGGCGTAGTTAGCGAAGATGAGCCAGTTGGTGGATTTTTTGTAAGTCCTGTTATTGCTATGGGATTTTCTCTAGCTCTTTCAATGAGTATCCACCCTATATTTTTAAAATTCTCTCTTATCAAAGAAGAGATCATGCTAATCGCAGCTGGAACGGTCTTTATGATGGGAATTTTTGGCTTCATGCTAAGAAACTCATTTATAAAACAAATTCTAGCTTACTGCTTGTTTGAAAACGGTATCCACCTAAGCCTTGCTCTAATGGCTTATAACTCACATGAGTTAGTCGAGCTTGGAATTTTAACAGATGCGATATTTGCCGTTATCATCATGAGCATTCTAGCGATTAGATTTTATAAAGCTTATGATAGCTTAGATACTTCTAAAGCTTCAAATTTAAGGGGTTAGAGATGGAAAGTTTAGCTTTAATACTTATCTTACCGCTCCTTGGTGCTTTGGTCTTGTTTTTGAGTCCTAAAAATTATGCGGTATTAAGCGGACTTCACGTTTTGTTTTCTGCTGCGACATCGGTGGCTTTACTTAACAATGTTCTTAAAGTCTTAAGTAGTGGAACTTTTTATAGTTTTGATAAATTTTTGTTTTTAGATAGCTTAGGCTGTGTTTTCTTGGTGCTTATTGCTGTAACTGGATTTATAGTAAATTTCTACTCTATCCACTACATGAGATGGGAGCTTGAAGACGGACACATCCACTTAAGCGATCTTAAAAAATATTATGCATTAAGCCATGTATTTATCTTTACAATGACTTTAAGCGTTATTTGCAACAACGTTGCGTTTATGTGGGCAGCTATCGAGGCTACAACACTAGCTTCAGTATTTTTGGTCGCTATCCACAAAGATCAAAAATCAACAGAGAGTGGCTATAAATACATTGTTCTTTGCTCAATCGGCCTAGCATTTGCACTTTATGCGACTGTTCTTTTATACTCAGCCACATTTAGCACTCTAGGAGATGGCGAAGCTTCTATGCTATTTTCAAGCATAATGGCAAATGCTAAAAATTTAAACCCAGATGCAGCAAAGCTTATCTTTGTATTTGCTCTAATTGGTTTTGGTACAAAAGCTGGTCTTGCTCCAACTCACACTTGGCTACCAGATGTTCACGCTGAAGGTCCAGCACCTATCTCAGCTTTGCTTTCAGGCGTACTTTTAAAATGTGCGATGCTAGCGCTCTTAAGATACTACGCTATCACAGCTCAAGCAGTTGGATTTAGCTTCGTTGAGGGCATAATGATCGTATCAGGAACTATCACACTATTTGTAGCGGGATTTTTCCTAATCAGACAACACAACGTAAAAAGAATGTTTGCATATCACTCAATCGTTCACATGGGCGTTATCGCATTTGCACTTGGTGTTGGCGGTAAATTTGGTCTATTTGCAGCGATATTCCACTGCTTGGCTCACAGCTTTACAAAAGCTTTGGCATTTTGCTCAACAGGCAACATTGCAAGAATTTATGGCCACAAAGATATGAGTAAGATGGGCGGCATGGTTAAGATCGCACCAATTACCACTATAATGTTTGGCGCGGCTGTTTGCTCACTAGTTGGTGTTCCAGCATTTGCTATATTTGTTAGCGAGTATAACGTCTTTGTAGGAGCCATCACAAGTGGTCAATACATCGCAGTTGCGCTATTTGCTATTGCACTTGCAGTTATTTTCATAGCTGACTTTGCGCACTTTAACATGGCAAGCTTTGGCGAGCCAAAAGGTGTGGTTGTTCATAATAAAGAGATGAGTTTGTTAGAGAATTTACCTCTTATAGCACTTTGTGCCCTTATCATAATCTTTGGCGTATGGCACGTAGATAGCTTTTATACGCTAGTAGATAACGGTGTTAATATAATGATGGGAGCTTTAAAATGAGAGGCGATAAATTTGTTGAAATCCTAAAAACTAAAGTAAAAATTTTAGAGGTAACTCGTCAAGCAGACGATCAGATCACAGTTTTGGTTGATAGAAATGATCTTCCACTAGCTGTTAAAACGCTTTATTATGATATTGGCGGCTTTATAAGTACGATGATACCAAATGACGAGCGCCAGATAAATGGCAGCTTTGCGCTTTACTATGCTATCTCAATGGAAGGTAGCAAGATGACTGAGGCGGATGACTTTGCGGCTGAGGATAAGTGCTTTATCACTGTTAAAACGCTTATTCCTGGAAGTGATCCGACATTCCCATCTGTTACTCCACTAGTGCCAGCTTGTGTTTGGTACGAAAGAGAAGCTTATGATATGTTTGGTCTAGTGGCTGAAGGTTTGCCTGATAAAAGGCGTCTAGTTTTAAGTGATGACTGGCCAGATGGACTTCATCCACTTAGAAAAGATGCGATGGATTATCGCTACCGCCCTGATCCGGTTGATCATAGAGATGAGCCTGATTCTGAGTTTTTGTTCCCAACAGGTGATGCAGTAGTTGATGTGCCACTTGGACCACTACATATTACTTCAGATGAACCAGGTCACTTTAGACTTTTCTGTGATGGTGATGAGATCATCGATGCTGACTACCGCCTCTTTTATCAACACCGAGGTATGGAAAAGCTAGCTGAAAACAGAATGAACTATGATCAAATGGGCTATCTTGCAGAGCGCGTTTGTGGAATTTGTGGTTATGCTCACGCTATCGCTTGTATTGAAGCAGCAGAAAAAGCTATCAAGCTTGAAATTCCACTAAGAGCTCAAGCTATACGCGTCATCTGTCTTGAGATTGAGCGTCTTCACAGCCACCTTTTAAATATCGGTCTAGCTTGTGAGGTTACTGGTAACTACAACGCTTTCATGCACATCTTTAGAGTTCGTGAGTACTCTATGGAGCTAGCTCAGCTAGTAACTGGCGGACGTAAAACATACGGTAACGTCGTTATGGGTGGCTTAAGACGTGATATGACAAACCAAGAGATCAAAAAAGGCATCGAGATCATAAATAAACTTGACATTCAAATTTCAGAAATTTGGGACGCAGTTATGGAGGATAAACGCCAAATCGGTCGCTGGAAAGGTGTAGGAATCCTAGACCGCCAAATAGCACGTGACTTTAGCCCAGTTGGTCCAAATATGAGAGGCTCTGGCTTTAAACGTGATAACCGCTACGATCACCCATACGACTTTTTTAAACAGATAGAATTTGAAGTAGCAGTTGAGCATGGTTGCGACGTTTTTGCTCGTGAGATGGTTAGATATAAAGAGCTAAAAAGCTCTATCCACATCATCCGCCAATGCTTTGAGCTAATGCCTCAAACTCCGATCATGATCGATCCTGTGACTATGATCAAACCTGAAAATTTTGCACTTGGTCATGATGAAGCACCACGTGGCGAGAACGTTCACTGGATCATGCAAGGCAGCGCTCAAAAAGTATATCGCTGGAGATGCAGAGCAGCAACATATAACAACTGGCCAAGCCTAAGATATCAATTCAGAGGAAACAACATAAGTGACGCTGCGCTTATCGTTTGCTCACTTGACCCTTGCTACTCATGTACAGAGCGTGTTACATTAGTCGATGTAAGGACTAAAAAGAGCAAAATTTTAACAGAAAAAGACCTTAAAAAATTCTGTCAAGATGGCGGGGTTAGTAAAAAGGATTTAAGATGATGAAGTTATTTGACATCACAGAAAAATATGGAAAAGCGACATACGCCTATCCATTTGAGCCATATATTGTTCCTGAAAATTTCCGTGGTCAGCCAAACTATACATACGATCTTTGCATAGGTTGTGCAGCTTGCGGTATCGCTTGTCCTAGTAATGCGATAGAGCTTAAGATGAACGAGGAGCAAACAAAGCTTGTTTGGGAATTTGACTGCGGACGCTGCATATTTTGCGGTCGCTGCGATGAGGTTTGCCCAACTGGAGCTGTAAGACTTAGCGATAGCTTTGAGCTTGCGGTTAAATTTGACAAGAGTGCTCTTATACAAAGAGGCGAGCTTGAGATGCAAACTTGTAAATGCTGCGGCAAGCCATTTACGCCAAAAAGGCTTATAAATTTCACACTTGAAAAGCTTGGCACAGCAAATTTACTCCCAGGCAGACTTGAAGAGGCAAAAGACTACCTTTATATCTGCCCAGAGTGCAAGAAAAATCAATCTGCTGAGAGGCTAACAAAAGGCATTGAGGAGGCTATAAAATGAGTCTATATCAAGTCCCAGAGGACATAAAAACAGCAAATGATCTAACTGCAAAGCTAGAGCATCTAAAAAATATCAAAAGAAGCTTTAGCGTTTATAGGATCGACTGCGGAAGCTGTAACGGCTGTGAGATAGAAATTTTTGCAGCTATTACGCCGATGTGGGATCCTGAGCGTTTTGGCTTTAAACTTGTAGCAAACCCAAGACACGCTGATATTTTGCTTTGCACCGGTCCTGTAACAAGACAGATGTATTATCCACTTCTTCGTGCTTATGAGGCGACCCCAGATCCTAAGATCGTAGTTGCTCTTGGTGCGTGCGGAAGCAGTGGCGGAATTTTCCATGACGCTTATAGCGTTTGGGGTGGCATCGATAAGATAATCCCAGTCGATGTCTATATCCCAGGCTGTCCTCCACATCCAGCAAGCATTATTTACGGCCTTGGCATGGCTCTTGGTATCATCGATCAAAAACTTCATAAAAAAAGCTATGAGGAAGATAACACATTGCCACCTTCAGTTGAGAAGTCGGTCATAGGCGATATCTTGTTTGAGCGTGACTTGCAAGCTGAAAGTAGAAGGCTAATGAGCTATATCTTTGGTAGAATCCTTTTTGAAAAATATATGAATGCTATCAAATGTTCAAAAGATGTCCATGACCCAAGCATTTCAAGAGAGGCTGTGCTTACAGCTATCAAAAAAGAGGAAGATCCTAGATATGCTGAGTGCATGGGGCTTTTGCATAATGATGTCTATCTAAAATATGCAAAAGCTGATAAAAGCTTTGCGATAGACGTTGATAGCGAGGTTTGGAGTAAGAGATGATACAAGTTTATAAGCTTACAAAAAGGCATATGGACGACAACGACAAGCTTCCACGCGAGCTAAAGGAGATAAAAATTTTCTCCACTTGCGTGGGACATGGCGTTGGCACGATTGATTTTAGCGAGAAAATTTTAGAGCTAAGCGATGAGGAATTTGACGAGATGATCAAAAACTCAGGCGAATACGTGAAATTTAAAATCGGAAATTTAAGCAAATATTTTGAAGTTGAAATTTTTGCCGAGCATATCGCTAAACTCTTGCCGCAGCTTTGTGAGTGTAAGCTTAAAGAAATTTTGGCAAATTTAAAAGAAGGATATATCGTGCTTAGGAAGGACTTTTGATGAAAAAAGCCATCCTTTGCATCGGTAATCCTATGCGTGGCGACGATGATGTGGGTAACGAAGTCGGCCGCATCGTAGAGGCCGAGCTAAAAGAGTGGAAGGTATTTTTCGGGCAAGATGTGCCTGAGAATGAATTTTCAGCTATTAGAGAATTTGCACCTGATATCTTGATAGTAGTTGATGCGATGAGCGGCTTTGATGAGGATAAGATAGAGTTTTTCGACCTAAGTGACGATAGAGATTACATCTACTCAACTCACAACCTCCCAACGCCAGTGCTTTTAAGCTATTTGCGAAAAATTTGCCCAAAGACGCTTTTTTTAGGCATTAGCGTATTGCTCGAAAATGTCTTAAATTTTGAAGAAGGACTAAGCGAGCAGGCTAAAAAAAGTGCCAGAAAAGCTTTTTTGAGAATTGTAGAGATTGATAAAAATTTAGTTGGTTAAATTTAGCAAATAGCTAAATTTAGTCTTTTTGGTTGCTAAAGGCAAAATTTTGCTTTTAATCGCAAGCAGTGATTTGACTTTAGTAATTTTGCAAAGTGTTAAACTTTGGTCGCAAAGATGAGCTTGGCTCATGTGCGAGATTGAAAATAAAAAGGAGAATGTGATGTTAAATCCGGCAGAAACCGCTCAAGCGGTCTCAAGCTCTATGGAGCATAAGGCTCATATGCCACTTACTAGTATTATTTTTCTTGCTATCATGGCTGGAGCTGCTATTGCTATGGGTGATATTTTTTGGGCTCACTCAACAGTTGGTATGGCTGAAAACCAGTCTATTGGTCTTTCAAATTTTATCGGCGGTATCACATTTAGCTGTGGTCTTATGATGGTTGTCTTTTATGGCGGACATCTTTTTACAAGCTCAGTTTTAAGTGGTGTTAGCGCATATGAAGGAAAGCTAAAACCAGGTAAGACTATCGGATACTGGGCTATCGTTTGGATATTTAACTTTGTTGGTGGCGCATTGATTGCGTATATGTACTACTACTCAGGCTTGCCACTAAAGTATGATGGCTACATCTTGCAGCACTTTATACCAGCTGGTATTGGCAAGATTACAGCACCATTTCATGAGCTATTTATCCGCGGAATTTTTTGTAATGTCTTTGTTTGTATGTCTATTTGGACTGCGACAAGCGAGAGCAATCTATCTGGTAAATTCTTCGCAATTATGTGGATGATCGGCGCATTTGTGGCTTGCTCTATGGAGCACTGCGTGGCAAATATGTTCATCATCACTGAAGCCATCATCTCAAAAGCTCACTATATAGCGGCAAACGGCGGAGATATCGCTGCTGCGGCTACGGCTCTAGGGCACGGCATTACGGCTGAAAAACTAGAAGTTTTAAACTGGGGAAATTTCATCGGTAAAAACTTAGTTCCAGTTACACTTGGTAATATCTGTGGCGGACTTTTCTTTGTTGGTTTAGTTGGCTTTATGGCAAATAAATTCGATATGAAGAAAAAAGCTTAAAAATTTTTAGTCTTTGCTTCTTGGCAAAGACTAATCCTCTAAGGCTACGCTTTGCTAGCCATTATAAAAATTTTTGATTTTTAGTTTGTGTAACTTTCAAGTTTTTCATAATCAATTATTAAAAACTCGTGTGGTGTGATCTTTCTTATTATGTCGTCTTTTATAAGCTCATTAAAAGCAGTTGAAGCGCTTTGTCGTTTGAGCCCCACAAAGCTTGAGAGCACCTTTAGAGAAAATGGCAAAAATATGTAGTGATATCCATTTTGCTTTAGATCTTGCTCCTTTGCAAGCTCGATCAAAAAATTTGCAATCCTACCTTTTGCATCTTCAAAAAGTATGGATTTTATGATCTGGCGTTGCACGATTACTGCATTTAACACAGCTTTTAAAATTTCATCTGCGACATTTGCATTTAATAAAATTTCACCTATTTTGTTTAAATTTATAGCATAAATTTCAGCATCTTCAAGTATTTCAAAAGCGCAATTATCATCAAGCACGGCGATGTTGCTCGCTTCTAAATGATAAAGGATAAATTCCTCTCCATCTTCAAAAAATGAGAGCTTTGCACAGCCACTTTTTAAGATGATGATCTTGATCTCTTCTGTGTAGATTATGCTTGTTTTTGGTAGCTCTTTATACTCAAATTTATCAAGCTCATTTTGAGTTAGGATCTTTGTGATTTGTGTTTGCAAAAGACCTAGACGTGATTTTTTCATTTTTCTCCCAAAAAATGTATAGAGCCTGATTTTACTTCACAAAGCATTTAAAGAAGTTGAAAAATATTGCTTTTAGTTTAAGAATTTCAATAATTTTTAAAAGTAGTATTAATTTTTTAATTTGGTTGCATAAATTGCAACCAAATTTTTAAAATCCATGAAGTTGTTTTAGCTTCTCATCGATTGGCTTTTTAAGTCCATCTTTCGTCACGCTTACGTAAGTTGCAGTAGCACTTGTAACGTGTATAGTTTCTCTATATCCGCCCGGATTTAGTCTCAGCGCAGTCACTTCTATCTGCGTTGTTATCGAGGTTTTACCAACAGAGATGATTTTAGCGTAGCAGCTTAGCACATCGCCAACAAAGACAGGTTGCTTGAAAATGATCTCTTTCATAGAAATGGTCACAACGCGTTCAGGAGAAATTTCTCTAGCGGCCTGAGCACCTGCAAGGTCGATCTGACTCATTATCCAACCACCAAAGATATTTCCAGCTGAGTTTGTGTCCTTTGGCAACATAACTTGTTTGATACGTGGCTCACCAAAATCCTTTAAAATATCCATTTTTTGCCTTTTAGATGTTAAAATTTTTGGTTGATTGTAGCAAATTTTAATGGCTTTATGTTAAAATCCTGCAACTTTAAGGGATGAAAAGATGAATGATTTTAAAAGATTAAATGAGCTTACAAAAGAGCAGAAAAACAAGTTAAATGCTATTTATAAAAATTTAGACGATGACATTATAAACGAGGCTGTTAGAATTTGTGGTCTTGCTGGCACACCAAGCCAGAAACTAGCCCTTGCAAGAAGGATAGTAGATCTTAAAGTTGATCCGCTTCAAAATGAGCTAAAAAAGCTAAATTTAGGCGAAGACGAGCAAAAACGAGTGCTAAATTTAATGTATGGCTACGTTAGAAATTTATATGAAAATCTGCACGCCAAGCTTTTAGAAAAGGCCAAGGAAGAGAAAATTTTAGATCAGTTTAACCAAGCCTTTGTGCAGGCTATGCACGAGCTTGGCCTAAGCCTAAATGCGTGGCAAATTTCATGGCAAGAAAAGATAATAGACACTACAAACAAAGAGTTTGAGGCTAAATTTAAAGATCTAAGCCAGGCAAATGAGTTTATTACTAAAAACGGCTTATTTCAGTGCGACGCTAGTGGCGCTAGGGCTGATAGAACGTATGGCGCGGTAGTAAAAGAAGGTGATAAATTTAGCTTTTTGCCTTACGCACTTGCCTTTAAAGATGAGGTGAGAGAGCTTAAAAGTGTCTTTGCTAAAAATCTTGAAATTTTAAGAAATTTAGCCCAAAATGACGAGCAAAAATCATACATAAAATACCTTGAAAAGCTGCAAAATGCCTTTTGCGAAGAGGATAATACAAAGGTGATAAGCGCTTGGCAAGAGGCTGAGATAGCGTGGATGGATGTAAAAGGTGCACTTCAGCCAGGCCATCCGCTAGAGTATTACGAGGATGCCTATACGCATGCAGTCGCACTTGAGTGGGACATCAGGCTGGTTGATAGCGAGGGCATTGACGAGCTTAAATTTAAAGAAAAAGTTGCAAAAACTTATAAGAGCGTTTGCGAAAAGATAAAATTTGATAACGCTGAGACAAATAGGGCAGTTAGCGAAAATATCGCTAGAACGCAGCTTTATATAAGCGTGCCGATGATCTATTACGCAGCGGAGCTAAACGGGCTTTTTAGCGCTCAAGTCGTGCCAAATGATGAGAGCGTGAGTGCAAAATGTGGTAAGAAAATTTTTGCCTTTGTAAATCACGTCTATGAGGGCGCAAAGGCAAAGCCTTTTATGAAGCTTGGGGCTGAAATTTTTAGCAAGGAGTTTTTGGATTTTGGCAGAGAGATTTTATTTTTAAAGCCAAAAATTTGGAAAAAAGTCTATGAAATTTCAACGATCGGTCATGAGTTTGGGCACATTCTCTTTATCGGACTTGATACCGAGATGAGCATGAATAAAAGTGGCGTCTTTAAATTTATAGAAGAGTACAAGGCGACGACTGGTGGGTTAGTAAATTTCTTCTTGCACGAAGAGGCGGAGTATAAAATGGCCGTCTTTCACGAGCTGATCGCCCGTGCGGTTGGGCTTATCGCATGGCGAAAGGTCGATGAGGTGAGGGCTTACTACTGCGAGGGGCTCATACATCTTAGCCTACTTTTTAGAGCTGGAGTGCTTAAATTTGATGGCAAACTAAGCGTGGATATGAGCGAACAAGCTTACGCTAAATTTAAAGAAATTTGCTTAGAAAACTACTACGATCTAGCGCAAACATACGCTAAAAAAGATGATGCGAGCACATTTTTAGAGAAATTTTGCCAAAAAGATGAACTAAGCTATTTGCCAAAAGATAAAGAGTGTAAGAAATTTGTTGAGCATTTTTACGCTAGATACGAAGCTATCGGCAACGACGTCGATGATAGTGGCGAGTGGCAAAGATGGCAAAGCTTAGCCAAAAAGGCAGAGAAAGATAGATAAAGACGGAACATGATAAGTAAAATAAGTAACGAAAATCAAGTATCTTTTTTATTTATGTTGATACTTTTTTGTGTATATGTTGTTAGTTATTTTATTGCTAGTAGTTTTTATAATGGCATAATTACTGCTCTATTTGATTTTATGATCACATTATTTATCTTTTTAAAGCTAAAAGAGACAAGAAATTTAAAAACATATTGGATATATATATTATTAGGCCTTACTTGCTGGGTAGCATCAGACATTATGTGGATGCTATATGATAAGGTTGATTTTCTTAAACAATTTCTTTCTAAAGTCAATTTTATACAAATCTCATACGTAGTCTCATATTTTATGTTTGCATTTTCTGCTTTTTACATTTTGATCAAAAATTTGAAAAATTTATTTTTAATGCAAGTATTTGTGGACTCAGTTTCTATTTCCGCAATATATTTTAGTTTTATGTGGTTTATGATTTTTGATAGAAATTTAACTCAAGTTTTAAGCCAAAAAGATTTTTTTAATCTAAGTTACATCGCCATAGATTTATTTATGTTTTGTACTTCGTTTATTGCATTTTTTTCACTTAAATTTTCAAAAAGAAGAATATCTATACTTTTATGCTTGATAGCACTTATTGCAATAAGCACTTATGACATTTTTACCACTACAATGGATTTTTGGATAGATGAAATATCCTTTTCTGGATACGACATTGTATTTAAGAGTTCATTTTTTATGTTGTTTGTTGCTGCGCTTCATTTAAGAGAGGGCGAGGCAAATCTAAAATTTAGGGCACTCAGAAACGATTTTGATAAAATTTTAATACAAAAGCTATTTGTTTTCGCTGTATTTTTAACGATCATGATCTTGTACTCTTGGAAGATAAATTTGACATGGTTGTTTTCTATTTTAGTTACTTTGCTTGCATACGGGGCATTATCTTATACATTTTCTAATGTTAGAAAGATGGATATTCTAATTAAACGTGAAATACATATCAAAAAAGTGTTAAATAATCAGATAGAAAATAAAGTAAAAGAGCTTGAAGAGACAAATAGGCACCTACAAAGGATCAGTAAATATGATTATTTGACGAATGCTCTAAATCGCCAGTATTTTATCGCAAGGCTTGAAGAGATGATAAAGTCAAAGGCTCTTGGCGAAAAGATAGATATTTATAGTATTGACATAAACCATTTTAAGGCAATAAATGACTCGTATGGGCATTATATAGGCGATGATGTAATAGCAAAGTTTGCTTCAAATATTGAGTCAATATTGCCACCAAACGATTCCTTATTTGCAAGATCTGGCGGCGATGACTTTATCGTTGTTGTCAAGCAAAACGAAAATGTACATTGCAGAGAATTTTTACATTATCTACTAAAAGCTATTTCAGAGCCAATCGTTATAGATGATTATAAAATTGTACTTGATGCGAAAATAGGGATTAGCTCGACACAAACCAGTGAAATTTTGGCTGATGATTTTATCATGCAATCAGAAGCAGCACTAGAAGCAGCAAAGAAAGATGCATCTGAAAAGTATGTTTTTTATAGTGATATAAAAAGCATGATTCAGGATAGAAACTATATAGAAATATTGCTAAATAGCATAAGCTTTGATGAAGAATTTGAGCTAAAATTTCAGCCCCAGTATCTAATAGAAGGTAAAAAAATAGTAGGAGCAGAGGCTCTTGTTAGGTGGAACTCTCCTATAAAAGGTCCGGTAGATCAATCAAAATTTATTCCAATAGCCGAACAAAGCTCGATTATCAATGCGATAGGAAAATGGGTGGCAAAAAATGCTATAAAACAAATGGCCTTTTGGAATGAAAAATATAATACGAATCTAAAAATAGGCATAAATATCTCACCAAAACAGATTGATAATATAAATTTTGCATCTAAATTTTTAAGCTATATAGATAGATACGGCATCGATCCATCTTGTGTAGATGTTGAGATCACTGAGGCCAGCCTTGTCAATGCCGAAGAGATGATGCAAAGCGCGTTATCTGAGCTTTCAAATAGAGGAATTTGCATCTCTATAGATGATTTTGGTACCGGTTTTTCATCGATGAATTACATCAAAAAATATCCTATGAATCGTCTAAAGATCGCTAAAGAGCTGATAGATAATATTGCTAAAAATGATATAGATAAAGACGTAGTAAAAAGCGTTATAGCTTTGGCTAAAAATGTGGAGCTAAAGACTATCGCTGAAGGCGTCGAAGATGAAACCCAGCTTAAAATTTTAAGAGAGCTTGGATGTGATGAGGTGCAAGGGTATCTTTGGGGCAAGCCAATGAGTGCAGAGGATTTTGAAAAGCTTATAATAAGCGCTATTTAAGCACACTCTTTGCACTAAAATTTTCAAATTTCAAAATATCTTTATGGCAAAGTTTAGCTAGCTCATTTATCATTTTTGAGCTAGCTTCATCTTTTGGGATTATTAGATGAATTTTTTCTTCTAAAAAAATGATAAAAATATTTTTTAGCTCATAAATTTCACTAACTTCATTTAGGTCAAATTTTTCATTTTCTTTGGGTTCGCCTTCATAGTAAGCCAGAAAATTCTCATTTACTTCAAAATTCATTTGCTTTTGAACGTCTGAAATTTCAATTCTCTTTAATGCAGCTATGCGACTTCTTTTTAAAAAAATAGGATAAAAAATGATCCAAAATATAGCAAAAATGGCTCCGATAATAGTAAAAATTTTACTTTTTAATAGCATATCAGCAACAAAACCAGCTATGATGGCTTCAGTAAATATCATAAAAGTGTTTATAAAATACTGCTTTCTTGCCGCCTTTGAGAAAAATAAGATAAAAGATTTATAATCTATTAAATTTTGTCCATTTATGACGATATTGCACTTCATAAGATACCTTTGTGAATTTTAAAATTTTTTGGGAAATTATAACCAAAAGCAAAGTCAATTTTTGTATAATTTGGACTATTTCTTAGGAGAGGGACACTATTTTTTTATTATCAAAATCATCTATAACTGGCATGCGAAAATGGATCTTAGTTGCAGTTATAGCGCTATTCGTATTTGCACTATTAGCATCTTTACTAGACTATAATCTAATTGGAAAAATTTCTATTTTACTTAGTTTCTTTATAGTAACTTTTGGCATTTATACTTCAATGGATAAAGTAAAAACCAAAATAACGCATTGGCTTGCAATATGTTTTGGTGTTTTTTTATGGTCTATTTGTGATGCATTAATGGTGTTAAATCAAGATATACTATTGCGGGCTCATAGTTCTTATGCATATCTTGATGTGTTTTTTATGTTACCGATGATATCTATTTTAGCTGGCGTTAGTATATTTTTGTATTCAAAATTTGCAGCCAGCCAAGAAAAGCTAGCCATCATTATGGATAGCATAAGTGTCTTTTTTTTAATAGTAATTTTAATATATGGTATTTTTGATGAAGTAGATATCTTATCGATGATAAATAATAGATCAAATATCGTTTTTCTCTCTATCGTAGCCATAAATTTTCTTATACTTTTTATCACTTTAAGTGAGATTTTTACAAGCAGTTTGCTTCATATAAAAATTAGCGGCTTTTACCTTATATCGGCTAGCATTTTATTTACGATGCTAAATTTATTTATTTTTTATAGTCAGATCTCAAATGTAAATTTTGGCCATAAAATAGATTTTTTATATATCGTTCCTTTCTTCTTTTTAATGATAGGAGCTTTTCATTTAAAAGCTAAAAACGAATATGTTACAAATACCGATAAAGATATCTCAATAGGATCAAAATGGCTACCAATAATAATAGTTTTACCTTTGCTATTACAAGAAGATCTAACATCTTTTAGTGCACTTATCTCGCTATTTATCTTGGTTGTAAACGCTATTATTAATTACTATGTTAAAAGCTCTATTGCAAGTAGAAAAATATTAGATTATGAGAGAAATATTCATAGAGAGATGGAAAAGTCGATGCATGAGCGAACCAATGAACTTATGCTCGCAAATTTAAGACTTCAAGATACGTCCGAGAAAGATTATCTAACAGATCTTGGTAATAGAAATTTTATAGTAAATGAGCTTGAAAGAATGTGCAAAAGCATCTCTGAAGATGAGGAAATCGCAGTTTATTATATAAATTTAAGCCGTTTTAAAAGCATAAATACATCTTACGGGCATGAAATAGGCGATAGAATTTTAAAACTAGTTGCAAAAAGGATACTTGAGGTTTGCAATAGACAAGAGGCCATAGCAAGGATTAGCGCGGACGAATTTATTGTATTAGCAAAAATGGAGATAAATAGTCATACAAAACGCTTAAATCTTGGTATTGCCTTAAAAGATGCTATTGAAAAGCCAATTCAAATAGATAGATATCATTTTGGGCTTAAGTGTATAATAGGCATAGACGTAGCAACAAAAGATAGCACGGCAAATCCAAGAAATATTATAAAAAACGCAGATATGGCAATGTATTATGCCAAAAAAAATCCAGCTTTAAATCCTATGGTTTATAGCGATAAAATTAGCAATGAAATGCACCTAAGCTCAAGCATCGAGATCGCGCTTAAAAAAGCTAATTTGCAAGAAGACCTTCATGTATATTTTCAACCAATATTTGATCTAAAAATCGAAAAAATGATCTACGCAGAGGTTTTTTTATATTGGAAATCAGAAAAATTTGGCTTGATGGAAGCAAGCAAATTTATGAAAGAGGTCAATGTAAATAGTGATATCTTAAACGATATTTGCTCGCTTTTAGTTTCAAAGACCATAGAGTATGTAGATAGATGGCAAAAAGAAAAACTCTCGATACCAAAAATAAGCATAAATGTTGCGCAGATTCAAAGTAAATCAGAAAAATTTGTTTTAGATTTTGTTTCTAGCTTACGCTCGCACCATATAAATCCAGAGCTTTTTGAAATAGAATTCGGCGAAGAAATATGGACA
Organism: Campylobacter concisus; assembly: GCF_015229955.1. NCBI lineage: Bacteria > Pseudomonadati > Campylobacterota > Epsilonproteobacteria > Campylobacterales > Campylobacteraceae > Campylobacter > Campylobacter concisus. The sequence continues at coordinate 69,155 of NZ_JAAKYZ010000004.1, read as the reverse complement.
AATAATTCTAAAACGCTCGATAAAATTTTTTCTATTCTTAAAGAAAATAATATAGACGTTTGCATAGATAATTTTGGCTCTGGATATACTTCATTTATTTATATTAGAAAGTACGGTGTTAAGCGTATAAAAATAGCAAGTGAATTTGTTGCTCAAGCATCAAATAGCAAAATAGATGCACAAATCGTATCTGCAATTATCGATTTAGCAAAGGCAATGAAGATAAAAGTTGGCGCAAAAGGCGTAGAAAAAGAAGAAGATATTTGTTTCTTAAAAGAGCTTGATTGTAATGAAGTGCAAGGACTTTTCTTGTCTCGTCCTATGAGTGCAGAAGAATTTGAAGACCTTGTAAGGCAAGATCCTCAAATGATAGCTAAAGTTTAAATTTCAGCCTTTATCTCTTCGTTTGATTTTACGACCATGCCTGAGCCATGGATCACGCTTGGAACACAACTGGTGCAGATATCAACTTCTTCACCATTTTTATGAGCGTGGATAAAAACTGCATTTGTGTCATCACTGCTTTTTAGTCCGCAAACATTGCAAACCACTAGATCTTTTTCTCTCATTTTTTCTCCTTTGAAATTTTTGCCTATTTTAGCTCCTAAATTTTATACATAAAATGATTTAAGTCAAGCTTGCCTCGTGGCATTTAATAATTTTTTGTTATAATCCTTTAAAATTTTTAAAGGCCTAAAATGAATGAAAGAACGATTATTTTAGAGATGTTAAAGATGCAGCAAAGCCTAAATGATGAGACAAATGGGCTTGGCTGGGAAAATGGTTATACTAATAAAAATAAATTAATTAGCTGGAGGCGTTGCATATATATGGAATGTGCTGAGCTAATCGATAGCTTTGCTTGGAAGCACTGGAAGAGCATCGATGCTAAGACTGATGAGCAAAATTTACGTATAGAAGTTGTTGATATTTGGCACTTTATAATGAGCCTAGCTTTACAAATTTATAAATCAAAACAGCTTGGAGATATAGAAACTTTAGCCGATGACATCTGCCAATCAAGCGGTTTTAGTGAGTTTTGTAAAGAGCCATTAAGGATCGAAGACGAGAGCATTTATGAGATAATGAATGACGTTGAAATGCTTATACATGAGTGCAGCGGGTTTGACTACGATATATTTGATATTTTAAAAATTTACTTCTCTATGTCTTTAAAATGCGGCGTAAATTTATACTCACTTTATGAGTGCTATATCGCTAAAAACGTGCTAAATCGCTTCCGTCAAAATAATGGCTACAAAGAAGGCAGCTATAAGAAAAATTGGAACGGACGCGAAGATAATGAAGTGATGAGTGAAATTTTGTCAAATGGCGTTAGTAAGATAGGTGAAATTTACGCAGCACTTGAGCATGAATATAAAAAGGTGAAATGATAAACCTTCTTCGCCTTGGTTTTAAAGATTTTTTTACAGCCAAATTTATAACGTTATCTATCTTGCCACTTTGCCTTAGTATTTTTAGTCTTGCGTGGCTTACGATTTGGGGTGGTGGTGAAATATTTGATCTTTTAAGTGATAGCGCCAAAAATGAGAATTTTGCCTTTTTAGAGCCAAACTCGGTGCTCTCTTTTATAGCTATTAAAATTTTAAGCTTTAGTGCCACAAAATGGATAGTTAGCATACTTTTTTATATTTTGAGCACTTTTTTAACGATCATTGTTAGCATTGTGATCGCTCTAGTCGTAGCTGGCTTTTTAACTCCAGTTGTTACTAAAGAGATAAACAAAAGGCACTACAACTACGTGCTTAAAAGCGAGGTTAGCACGGCTAGAGTGCTAAAGGTGATGATGATTGAGATCATGAAATTTCTTGGGATATTGCTCGTTTGCCTACCGCTTTTATTTGTACCAGTATTAAATTTTTTCATCATAAATGTGCCGTTTTTTTATATCTACTATAAACTTTTACTGATAGACGTTGGCTCAAACACTCTTGATAGTGATAAATTTGAGCTAGCACTACTTGAAGGTGGCGGGATAAAATTTATAATTTTTACACTTTTGTTTTATCTCATCTCGCTTGTGCCGCTTGTGGGACTATTTTTTCAGCTTTATTTTGTGATAGTCTTATCGCACCTCTTTTTTGAGAAAGAAGCACTTATAAAAATTTAGAGCCAAAAGGCCCTAAATTTACGCATAGTAAGATACTTTGTTGCTCTCATCAAGCAATGTATCAAATAGCCTTTTTGTGGCACTTAGTAGATTTTTATTAGCATCATTTTTAGCTAAAAGCTCGTCAAACATCTTTAGCATATTGTCATTTATGAAATTTTTGTGATTTAGATCTTTTGCGTCAGGCAGCATTTGCTTGATCTTGTTTGAAAGATCGCTTATGCTTTGGCTGCTACCAGCGATCTTGTCGCCCTCTTTGACGTTTTTCATAAATTCATCAACTTGTGGGCGAATTTGCTTCATCGCCTCTTCGATCTCTTTCATATCTTGCTCGTCTATGCCGTTTCCTTTATATAAAAACTCATAGCCGTATTCGTGCGTGAGAGTAAGGCTTCTTTGGCTTGAAGTACCATTTTTCTGGCTTGAAAACTCCAAACTTTTGTTGTCATACATCGAAAAGCTTATCTCATCGCCTGAGCTAGTTTTCATCGAAAAGCTCATGTTGTTGTAGCTTCCTTGAGAGTAAAAATTTGTTTGCATTTTTAAATCCTTTTGAGGCTAAATCGGCAAAATTTTAATTTCATAAAGCAAAATTTTGTAAAATGCGTCAAAAAAGGACGGGCGATGTGTTGTTTTGGGACTAGGATCTTTTTGCTTATGCTTATCACTGTTTTAAGCTTTGGCTTTGCTAGGCTCTACCCAGTTTTACCAGTCGTTGGATATTATTTGATACTTGCAAATTTGCTTGCTATTTTGATGTTTTCACTATTTTTTAAAGGGCTTTTGCCAAGCTTTGTAAAGGTTAATGCGATCCACTATTTTTCGCTAATTGGTGGCTTTTTAGGAGCATTTTTAACGATGCTTGTTTTTAAAAAAGTTGCAAAAGATAAATTTACTCTAATAGAGCTTATTATTTTTATGCTTTGGGTGCTAATAATCACCATAGTCATATTTAAATTTCAAACCATTCTTGACATTTTTAGGGGAATTTAGATGGATGAGAGGATAGTTAAATTTCTAAAAAAGATGCACCTTGCTAGCATTTGCGCCATTGATGATGAGGGTCAGCCTTATGCCTTTAGCGCATTTTACGCCCTTGATGAGGTAAATTTTAGCCTTTTGTTAGCTAGCTCTGATGAGAGCTCACATGTTAAATTTTTAAAAAACTCAAAGCTCGTTGCTGGCACAGTTGCTCTTGATACAAAGATTGTTGGCAAGATAGAGGGCGTACAGTTTCAAGGAGTGATGAGCGAGGCTAGCACAAGTGAGCGAGAAATTTACTTTAAAAGATTTTTTTATGCAAAAGCAATGGATCCAAAAATTTGGTGCATAAATCTTGAAAAGCTTAAATTTACGAGCAATGTTCTTGGTTTTGGCAAAAAGATAAAGTGGGAAAGAAGCGATAAAATTTAGACGTTAAGCTTATATAAGCTACAATCGTTGAAAAATTAGAAAAAATAAGGAGAATCTATGAAATTTAGCGGAAAAAACGTGCTAATAACAGGTGCAAGCAGAGGTATCGGTGCACAGATTGCAAAAACGCTTGCAAATATGGGCTTAAAAGTGTGGATAAACTACCGCTCAAAGCCTGAGATGGCAGACGCTTTGCAGGCTGAGATCGAGCAAAATGGCGGCAAGGCTGCTGTGATAAAATTTGACGCGACAGACGAAGATGAGTTTATAAAAGGTATAAATTTGATAGTTGATAGCGACGGCGAGCTAAGCTATCTTGTAAATAACGCTGGCATCACAAACGACAAGCTAGCACTTCGCATGAAAACTAGCGAATTTACAGATGTAATAAATGCAAATTTAACCTCAGCTTTCATAGGATGTAGAGAGGCTTTAAAAGTGATGAGCAAAAAGCGCTTTGGAGCGGTCGTAAACGTCGCATCTATCGTTGGTGAGATGGGAAATGCAGGGCAGGTGAATTATTCAGCCAGTAAGGGTGGACTAATCGCCATGAGTAAGAGCTTTGCAAAAGAGGGCGCAAGTAGAAATATCCGCTTTAACAGCGTAACTCCAGGCTTTATCGAGACTGATATGACACATGGACTAAGCGATGAGGTGAAAAAAACTTATAGCGATAATATCCCGCTTAAACGCTTTGGCAGCGCTAGCGAGGTAGCCGAGGCGGTTGCATTTTTACTAAGTGATCACGCTAGCTACGTGACTGGCGAGACACTAAAAATAAATGGCGGACTTTATATGTAATGAAATTTCAACAAGTTTTGAAATTTAAAATAAATAAAAGCGTAAATATTATAAGATAACAGACATTTTTTATAAGGAGACCTTAAATGGCAGTATTTGAAGACGTAAGAGACGTAGTTGTAGAGCAACTAAGTGTAGATCCACAAGCAGTAAAATTAGAGTCTAAAATCATCGAAGATTTAGGCGCTGACTCACTTGACGTTGTAGAGCTAGTTATGGCTTTAGAAGAGAAATTTGAAGTAGAAATTCCTGATAGTGAAGCAGAGAAATTAATAAGCATTCAAGACGTTGTAAATTATATAGAAAAACTAGGTAAATAATTTAATTTACACAGTTTGATTTAAGGAGATGTATTGAAACGAGTCGTTGTAACTGGTATAGGCATGATAAACGCACTTGGTCTTGATAAAGAGAGCTCTTTTAAGGCTATTTGCGAGGGTAAAACAGGTGTGAAAGAGATCACGAGCTTTGATGTAAGTGACTTTCCTGTTAAAATTGCTGCCGAGATAACTGATTTTGATCCAAATAGCATTTTAGACGGCAAAGAGGTGAAAAAAGTAGATCGTTTCATACAGCTTGGCATAAAAGCATCTAATGAAGCTATGGCTGATGCAAATTTTAAGGAGTTTGACGCTCATAAATTTGGCGTTAGCTCAGCAGCTGGTATAGGTGGTTTGCCAAATATTGAGAAAAATTCAATCACATACTTTGAAAAAGGCGTAAAGAGAATTTCACCATTTTTTATTCCATCGGCACTTGTAAATATGTTAGGTGGTATAGTTTCTATAAATCACGGACTTAAGGGTCCAAATTTGTCTAGCGTAACGGCATGTGCAGCAAGCACTCATGCGATATCGCAAGCTGCAAAATGCATTATGATTGGTCAAGCTACAAATATGCTAGTTATCGGTGCTGAGTCTACTATTTGTGGTGTAGGTATAGGCGGCTTTGCAGCAATGAAAGCTCTCTCAACTAGAAATGATGAACCAAGTAAGGCATCAAGGCCATTTGATGCAAATCGCGATGGTTTTGTAATGGGTGAAGGAGCCGGTGCACTTGTACTTGAAGAGTATGAGTCGGCTATTGCAAGAGGTGCTAAAATTTATGCTGAAGTAGTTGGATTTGGTGAGAGCGGAGATGCACACCATATCACATCACCAACACTTGAAGGTCCATTAAGTGCGATGAAACAAGCACTTGATATGGCAAAAGGTGTAAAGATAGATTATATCAATGCACATGGTACTTCAACGCCTGTAAATGATAAGAATGAGACTGCGGCGCTAAAAGCAGTTTTTGGTGATAAATGTCCACCAGTTAGCTCAACAAAAGGTCAAACCGGACACTGCCTAGGTGGTGCTGGTGCTATCGAGGCAGTTATATCTATAATGGCAATGAGAGACGGCATTATCCCTCCAACAATAAACTACGAGACTCCTGATCCAGAGTGTGATCTAGACTACGTTCCAAATAAAGCTAGAAAAGCTGATATAAAAGCTGTTATGAGCAACTCATTTGGCTTTGGTGGCACGAATGGTGTCGTGATATTTAAAAAGTTGGATTAAGATGTCAAATTATTTAGATTTTGAAAAAAGCATAAAGCAAATTGATGAAGATATAGCAAATGCTAGGATCAGAGGCGATGAACATGCTGTTGAAATTTTAAATAAGAATTTATCCAAAGAGATATCAAAAGTATATAAAAATTTAAACGAATATCAACGTTTGCAACTTGCTCGTCATCCAGATAGACCATATTCTATTGATTATATTAATGCGCTTTTAATTGATGGATATGAGATTCATGGAGATAGGGCATTTAGAGATGATCCAGCAATAGTTTGCTACATCGGCTATATCGGAGGCAAAAAGACTATTGTTATAGGCGAGCAAAAGGGCCGTGGCACTAAAAATAAATTAAGAAGAAATTTTGGTATGCCTCACCCTGAGGGTTATCGCAAGGCTCTTAGAGTTGCAAAAATGGCTGAGAAATTTAATCTACCCATTTTATTTCTCATAGACACTCCAGGCGCATATCCAGGTGTTGGAGCTGAAGAGCGAGGACAAAGTGAGGCTATAGCTAGAAATTTATTTGAGTTTGCAAATTTAAAAACTCCAATAATTGCTGTTGTCATAGGCGAAGGTGGAAGTGGTGGCGCTTTAGCTATTGGTGTGGCTGATAGACTTGCTATGATGAAAAATTCTGTGTTTTCAGTTATTTCACCAGAAGGCTGTGCAGCAATACTTTGGAATGACCCAGCTAAACAAGAACAAGCCACAAAATCTATGAAAATAACAGCTGATGATTTAAAAAGTCTATCGCTGATTGATGCTGTTATAGATGAGCCGATAAATGGAGCTCATAGAGATAAAGATGGTGCTGCTAAAGCACTTGCAAATTATTTTATCTCAGAGCTAGCTGAGCTTGAAAAGCTTGATATAAATGATCTTGTAGCAAAAAGAATAGAAAAAATTCTCTCTATCGGAGCATTTGAAGAATAAATTTATAGTCACAACAATTTTATAAGAATTCTTATTAAATTTGTTTGTGGCATCATCTACTAAAATACTAAAACAATTTAAAAATCAATATAAATTTAATCGATTTAATAGCCATAATTTTTATACTAGCTTTTATATCTTTAAGATTTAAACACTAAAATTGTTAATATCAAATCCACATAAAGAGTATTAATGAATAAATTCCAAGAAAAATATATCACTCTTTCAAAAGAATATTATAAAAATAATGGCAATGCTTCTAGCATTGAGGCACTCTACCAGTTTAAAGAAGAGTTGGAAAATTGTGATGACATTTGCGCAAAGTATGTTTTAGTCGATGTTTATCAGCTTTTATCTATGAGAAAGAGTGCTTACAACTTACTTTTAAAAATACATGACAAAAGTGATAAAAAACAGCTAAAGGCACTTGGCTATCTAGTGCAATTCATTGACGAAAATGATAAACGGGCACTGCCTCGCCCAAAAAGTAGAGGTCAAATTTTAGCTCAAAAAGAAAAAGCTTCCACGCTACCAAAATTTATCTACCATCCTAATCCTTTAAGAACCGGTGTATTTAAAGATGATATGAACATAGTGTGTGAGTGTTGTGGCAAAGATACTGAAGTTTATTATAGCGGCAGCATTTATTGCGAGCAGGATATTTCGTATCTTTGTCCTACTTGTATTTCTAGTGGTAAGGCTGCTAAGAAATTTGACGCTACATTTGTGCAAGATGCTGACAAACTAAATACAAGTGATGCTAAAAAGGATGACGAACTCTTTAGAAGAACCCCGGGCTACGAGAGCTGGCAGGGCGAGCATTGGATAGTTTGTTGTGATGATTATTGCGAATTTTTAGGTGACGTTGGTACAAGAGAGCTTGAAGAAATGGGTATAGCAGACGAGGTTTTTGAGGACTACGCAAAAAGAGCCGAATACGACGATAAAATGCTACGCGAACATCTTGTTAAAGCTGGCGATATTGCCGGATATTTGTTTCGTTGTCTGCATTGTAAGAAGTATCATATATACGTTGATGCTTGTTAAAGAGGAAAATATGGATATTGCAAAAATTTCTAAAGGTTGTAAAGAGCGTGGGCTGGATGAACTTTTTAGGCTTTTATCGCCACTAGCAAGAAATGCCATAAGGATAGATACGCAAGCTAAAAATGACGATGATATCGCCGTTGGAGCGTCTAAATTTGGCGGCTCGCCAGATCTGCCAGATGGTTTATCATGGCCTTCAAATGAAAATGGCGCTTTAAGTTTTGTGGCACAGATAAATTTTGCTGAAGCTAGCAAATTTGACATTGACTCACTACTGCCAAAAAGTGGTATGCTCTATCTTTTTTATGATAAAAATTTGCGTGTTTGGGGCTATGATCCTACCGATAAAAATGGCTTTGCAGTGATCTTTTCTGATGTAAATCATGGGCCACTTTCTCGCAGGAGAGCGGAGAACTTAGAGGGAGAAAATTTCACATTTAATGCACGCTTGCTTAGCTTTAAAAATGAGATAAATTTGCCAAATTTACAAAGCTCGATTGTACCATTTAGTAAAATTAGTGAGGCTGAGTGGGAGGCCTATTATGAGGTTATTGAGCCAAGCTGGCAGGCTAAAGAAAATAAGCTCCTTGGGCACTCCGATAATGTCCAAGATGGCATGGAGCTAGAGTGTGAGCTGGTTGCAAATGGACTTAGCTGTGGTGATGGTAGCGCTTATAACCACCCAAGAATAGCGGAATTTGAGAAAAATTCTGCCCAGTGGCAACTACTTTTACAGATAGATAGTGATGATGAGGGCGACATGGACTGGGACGGAGAGGGCAGAATTTATCTGTGGATAAATAGGGACGACCTAGCGGCGCGCGACTTTAGCAAGACGTGGCTAGTTTTGCAAACAAGTTAAGGCTACCGAATTTATAAAAGATAAAAATTAAAATTTATAGGGAAATTTTATACTAGGGTTACACAATAAATTTTTACTAACATTTTTAGTGCGATTATCAAAATTTCACTTCCATTTCTACCACTAACTACTTAAATATATAAAATAATCAAAGATGGTAATGCCCAAATTTAGGCAAAATTTAGTAAAATCCTTAAAAATTTTAAAGGCAAAATATGTTTAATGGCTTGATTCGTGAGATCGCACAGGTTGTTAGTTATTCACAAAATATTTTAAGGCTAAAGGCAAATTTTCGTCCAAATTTAGGCGATAGCATTGCCGTAAATGGTGCTTGCCTGAGTGTAATAAAACTACATGAAGATGGCTTTAGTGTGGAGCTAAGCGCAGAGAGTAGGGCGAATATCGCGGTTGAAAATTTAAAAGAAAGAGTGCATATAGAGCCAGCGATGAAGCTAGGAGACCGAGTAGATGGGCATTTAATGCAAGGACATATCGATTTTGTCGGTAAAATTTCAAATATTAAAAAGAATGAGAATGGGGTTGATTTTTATATCGACCTGCCGCGCGATGCTATGAGTTTGATGTCAAATAAAGGCTCGGTGGGTGTTGAGGGCGTGAGTCTAACCATAAATGAAATTTTGCCAAAGGGTATAAGGCTCACTATCATACCAATCACTTTTAGAGATAGCCTTTTTGGCACTTTTAAGGTCGGCAGGCGCGTAAATATTGAAAGTGATCTTTTGGCTCGATACGTAGCTAGGCAGCTTTTTTGCAAACAAGATAGTGGCCTTACCTGGGACGATGTTGAGCGAATTTCTAGCCTTTACTAGGTGGATAAAATGCGTAAAAATTTAGAGATCGTCTTTGATAAAAATGGCGTATTAGCTGGCTTTACAAATAGATTTGGCGGTGTGAGTGAGGGCATTTTTGAGAGCTTAAATTTAGCAGATCATGTTGGCGATGATCCGCTAAAGGTCGCACAAAATCGTGAAATTTTAGCAACGGCGCTTGGCATTATGCCTATTAATTTAAAATTTATGAGCCAAATCCACTCAAATAAAGTGGAAATTCTGCAAGATTTTAACGATGATCTACCTCCGTGTGATGGTGTGATAACATCACTAAAAGGCGTAGCACTTTGCGTCTTAGTCGCAGACTGCGCACCTGTTTTGATAATAGATGAACATCTTGGCGTAGTCGCAGCTGTGCATGCGGGACGCGCAGGTGTTACTAGTAAAATTTGCACAAATGCAGTGGGGCTAATGACGAGTGAGTTTGGTTGCCGCGCTAGTAATTTACGCGTATTTATAGGCGCAAACATCAAAGTGCAAAACTACGAAGTAGGCAAACTAGATCTTGGTGAATTTAACCGATACAAAAAAGATGGGAAATTTGATATAAACGCAGCTTTATTAGATGAATTTGCTAAGCTTGGAGTAGATCAAATATCGCTAGATCCTCGTTGCACTTTTGAGAGAGATGAATTATTCTCATACCGCAAACAGAGTAGGACCGGGCGTTTTTGTGGGTTTGTGATGAATAGAGCCACATCGGTAAATAATAAAAGATAAAAGTAAATCTTTAGCTTCATTACTTGACTGTTAAAATTTGCCAGCTAAATTGTATTGAATGTTTTGATATTTAATTTGATCTAAAAATGGCTAAATATAATAATTTTTAGCTACAATTTGACATCTAATCTCAAAAATAACAACAAGGAAAATCATGAAAATAGGTAGAATTTTGACCGCCATTATGTTAACAGGAGCCTTTTATATGGTGCAAGCACACATGTTTTGGGTAGATGGAGCTAATGATGAAAAGCTAGGAAAATTTATCGCAAACATGGGTTATAGCGATGATTTTCCAAAGCTAGAGCCTATTATGGCCGAACGCGTCCATCTTTTTGCGCCAATTACTGTAATAAGTAAAGATGGTAGCAAAAAGAAGCTTAAGCAAAGTGGCGAGAACTATCACTACGAGGGCGAAAGATTAGACAAAGGCACATATATCTTACTAGCACAGCAAAATCCTATGTATTCGCTTAAAAAACGTAGTGATAGCAAGTGGCTAATAGACAAAACAAAGCTTGATCTAAAGGATCTAAGCGATATACAGATTTGCCGGCTGATGACGATAACATCTAAAAGAGTCTTAAATTTAGGTGAAATAGATGGCTTCGTAACTAAACCTGTTGGGGTTAAAATCGAGATCGTGCCACTACAAAACCCAGCGGAATTTAGAGTAGATAAGCCTTTTAAATTGCAGGTTTTTGCTGATGGAAAACCGCTAGAGCGAGCTAAGCTAACTGGTACTTTTGCTGGATTTTTAGACCATAAGCACGCATTTTACGGTATGACAGATGAGCAAGGCATCACTGAAGTATTAGCTCTAAGACCAGGATTTTGGGTATTTGAAGTTATTTATGAAAGACCTTATCCAGATGCTACGAAGTGTGACAAAGAGACGTTAAAAACGACGCTTAGTTTTGAGATAAAAGAATAAAAGTTTGATATAAATTTGAGTCCAAATTTATCATAAATTTTTATAATTGCTTTGTAATTTTGAAAGTAGAGAAAGAATGCCTTACGAAAACTTTAAATCAAAAAATCCTCTTGTGCTAAAAATCACTACAAATGCAAGAAAATTTGGCGTAGAAACGCTGCAAAACGAGGAGTTTGTAAGCATTCTTTTAAATGTTAAGAAGCTTGAAATTTCATCCAAACAAAGGCAAACAATGGCAGAAATTTTTGCCAAGTTAATAAAAATCGAAGAAGACTCACAATTAAGTAAATAAACTTTAGTTTAAATTCATATTAGTTTAAGTATAATCCTCCTTTATTTCACACACGACAATCCTAAATTTGGTTGTGCGAAAGCATTAATGGTCGTGGAGGATAAAACTAAATTCAAGGCAAAAAGCCTAAAACAAGGAGAAACTCATGGTAACTATGAGAGATTTATTAGAGTGTGGCGTACATTTTGGTCACCAAACACGCCGCTGGAACCCAAAGATGAAAAAATTTATCTTTGGCGAGAGAAAAGGTATCTATATTATAGATCTACAAAAGACTATCCGCTACTTCCGCTACACTTACAACATCGTTCGTGACGCAGCTGCTGAAGGCAAGTCAGTGCTATTTGTTGGTACTAAAAAACAAGCTATCGACGCTATAAAAGAGTACGCTGAAAAATGTGGAATGCCTTATGTAAATCACCGCTGGCTAGGTGGTATGATGACAAACTTCGGTACTATCCGCCAGTCTATCCGCAAACTAGAAGTTATCGAGGCTATGGAAGAAGATGGTTCAATAAATTTACTAACTAAAAAAGAGGCTTTGATGCTTCGCCGCAAAAAAGAGAAGCTTATCGCAACTCTTGGCGGTATCCGCAATATGAAAAGCCTACCTGATATGATATTTGTCGTTGATACAGTTAAAGAAAAGATCGCCGTTCAAGAGGCAAATCGCCTAAAAATCCCAGTTGTAGCACCGATCGATACAAACTGCGATCCTGACGTTGTTGACTATCCGATCCCAGGAAATGACGATGCTATCCGCTCTGTTCAGCTTTTCTGCCAAGAGATGGCTGAAGCGATCAACGAAGGCAAATCACTTCTTGAGCAAGATGGTGGCGAGCAAGCTGCTAGTGAAGAAGTAAGCCAAGATGAGAAAGATGCAGTTGTAGCTGAGGCTATGAGTGAAGAAGACTTTGGTGAGGACGAAGAGTAATGGAAATAACTGCACAAATGGTAAAAGAGCTCCGTGAATCAACCGGAGCTGGTATGATGGACTGCAAAAAGGCACTTGGCGAAGCAAATGGCGATATGGAAAAAGCTGTTGATATCCTTCGTGAAAAGGGTCTTGGTCAAGCTGCTAAAAAGGCTGACCGTCTTGCAAGCGAGGGCTTAGTAAGCGTTGAAGTTTGCTCAAAATGCAAAAAAGCAACTATTAGCGAGATCAACTCTGAGACCGACTTTGTTGCTAGAAACCCACAGTTTCAAGCACTTGCAAAAGACGCAACAGCTCACATCCAATCAAGTGGCATAACAACAGTTGAAGAGCTAAATGCGAGTACTTTAAATGGTGTTAAATTTGAAGATTATTTCAAAACTCAGATCGCAACTATAGGTGAGAACCTTGTAGTTCGCCGCTTTGAGACTATTATTGCTGATGATAAAGGCGTAGTAAATGGTTATGTTCATTCAAATGGCCGTGTTGGTGTGCTTATAGGTGCAGCTTGCGAAAGCGCAGAAGTTGCAAATAAAGCAGCTGAATTTATAAGAAATTTATGTATGCACGCAGCTGCTATGAAGCCAAGTGTTATAAGCTACAAAGATCTTGATAAAGATTTTGTTGAGAAAGAATTTATCGCACTTCGCGCTGAGCTTGAAAAAGAAAATGAAGAGCTAAAACGCCTAGGCAAGCCACTTCACCACATCCCTGAGTATGCTAGCCGCTGCCAGATAGGTGAGGCAGAGCTTGCAAAAGCTACAAAAGCGATCGAAGAAGAGCTAAAAGCTGAGGGCAAACCTGAGAAAATTTGGGACAAGATCATCCCTGGTAAGATCGAGAGATTTTACGCTGACAACACAGTACTTGACCAACGCCTTACACTTTTAGGTCAGTTTTATGTAATGGACGATAAAAAGACTATCGAACAAGTTATCGAAGAGAAGAGCAAAGAGCTTGGCGGTAAGATCGAGATCGTAAAATACGTTCGTTTTGAGCTTGGTGAAGGCTTAGAGAAAAAAGTAGATGACTTTGCTGCAGAAGTTGCTGCTCAAATAGGCTAATGGAAATTTTAAGAGCGTCTAATCTAGGCTTTGCGTATGATTATACGCTCTTTAATAATATAAATTTAAATCTCAATCAAAAACAAAGCATCGCGATAACCGGCGTTAGCGGTTGTGGCAAATCAACGCTCTTACACATACTTTCAACACTTTTAAAACCAAATTTTGGCGAGGTCATCTATCAAGATAGATCGATCTATGAGCTTTCTCAAAACGAGCTTTTGGCCATTAGAAGGCTTCATTTTGGCATTATTTTCCAGTCACACTATCTTTTTAAAGGATTTAGCGCTTATGAAAATATCGAGCTTGCAAGCATCTTATCTGGCGAAAATATAGAAAAAAATGATCTTGAAGCGCTTAAAATTTCAAGTGCGATAAATCAAAAAGTTGGCGAGCTAAGCGGCGGCCAGCAGCAGCGTGTGAGTATCGCTAGAGTACTTACCAAGAAGCCAAAGATCATCTTTGCAGACGAGCCAACGGGCAACCTTGATAAGCAGACGGCAAATGAAGTGATGCAAGTTTTATTTGACTATATAAATGAAAATAGCGCTGCTCTTGTTCTAGTCACTCATGACAACGATCTAGCAGCAAAATGCGATAGCTCATGCAAGCTTGAGAACAAAGAGCTTGTGCAAATTTCTTAAATTTTAAAAACTAAAATTTATTATTTTATCTTTAATATTTTTATAAATTTTTCCAATTTAGATTTATCTCTATCTTTATAATATAAATTTGTATTAAAAAGCTTTACGTAATAGGTAAAATCAGGCAAACTTAAATTACTTGCCTGATTAATAAGAAAGTTTAGACTTATCCTGTCAAAAACCACCAACAGGTTTTGTATTATTCTTATCGGCCTTTTATTTTAAAAATTTCTCTTTCTATTTTGTAGGTTTATACTCATCTTTGAAGAATTTTTTTCTTAGTATTGATTTTTTGCTCTAGCATTTTCTTCTCATAAATTTTATATGTTGACTTCCAATATTCAAAGTAATTTATAAAGCCAGCGCTATGTCCTGCTTCATAGTGGCAACTTACAAATTTTAGTTTTTTGTCACTGTCAAGAATTTTTTATAGTGAGTATACATCTTTTGAGCTTGTGCTGATATTTTATTGCTACCTATCATATTTGTATGGCAGCTAGTACAGTCATTGTCACCGATCTCTTTAAATTTGCTAGGATTATCGCCTTGATTTTGGTGGCAAGCAATACAATCAAAGCTAGATGTTTGTGGTGAGGCTTTAGCTTATATTCGGCTCTTGGCTCGTTGGAGACTACTATTTTTATTACGTTTAGATCGTTATTTGTATGTCAGTACTAATCTCTATTAACAAAAAGTATGTCAATAACTACTAATGCATTATTCTAAAAGAATTTATAAGTAAATAGTCGGACTTTATATCACTAAAGAAATTTTTGTACTTTATGATGAGCCAGTAGGACTTTAAATTTCCTCTTTGATTTTTTTGTAAAGCTCTAAAATCTCATCTTTTTTAATAATAAAGCTATTTTTATTTGCTATTAGATAAGCTGAGCTTTGCATGATATCACCAGCGATCTTTAACCCATTTTGCTTCATGGTTGAGCCAGTCTCGACTACATCAACTATTACATCGCTTAGCCCAACTAATGGTGCAAGTTCGATCGAGCCATAAAGCTTGATGATCTTTACAGCTACGGCTTGTTTTGTAAAATAATTTCTTGTTATATTTGGCATTTTTGTGGCTATTTTTAGCTCTGGCTGGTTTAGATCTAGTTCAGAGTCGTTTTTTATGCCAATACAAACTTTGCACTGTCCGATTTTTAAATCCAGTAGCCTTACAACGTTTGGCTTGTGCTCTTCAAGTACGTCAAGCCCCACTACACCGATATCAGCTGCACCTTCAGTGACGTAAGTTGGGATATCTTGGTTGCGAACCATTAAAAATCTAAAATTTCCTTCTTCAAGGATTAATTTTCTATCTTCAAATAAAAAACTTGAACCAAAAATTTTTCTAAAAATTTCTAGTGTTGCCTCAGCTATTCTTCCCTTTGGTAGTGCTACTGTTATCATATTATCATATCTTTCTTTTCAGTTATTAGCTTTTGCATGGCACGAAAAACTAGCATCTTGTCGCAAATAGCATTTTTAAAAAATTTTGACAAAAAATCGCCATCTCCACCAGTAAAATAGACTTTTTTATCGCCGGCTAGTTTATCTAGTAGAGTTATTATCGGTTTAATAATGCCATAACTCACAGCATCGGCTGTTTTTTGTGGTAGTGCATCTATGTCAATTTGTGAATTTATAGTGATATCAAGTCGTGGCGAGATGCTTTTATAGGCATTTAGCATACTTGAAATGCCTGGCAAGATATATCCTCCAAGGTGAATAGAATTTGCCATAATGTCAACCGTTATGGCACTTCCAGCATCAACGATTACGCCATTATTTATAGAGTAACATGCTGCGATTCTATCTACTCCTAGACCTTGATATATCGTATCAATAGTAAAAAATGGTTCTAGATCCACAAACATCTTATTATCTTTTAAAATATTTAAAATTTCATCATTTACGGATATAAAATATACTTTTTTTTCTGGCTTATAGCTTTTAAACTCAGAAATTTTCATACGTGAGATTTTGCCATCTTCTAAAAATGTAGCGTTAGTATTGCCTATATTACACAAAATCATAACATCGCCAATTATTATCTTGTAGTTCTTTTAAGGCTTTAGAACAAATTTCTGAGCTATAAAATATAGTTTTTTTTCTTAGGCTTGTTTGGAATTTCATCTCTATTTTTTTAGAAATTTCTTCAAGCTCCAAAGCCTCTTTGCGTAGTAATCTACTTTTTGCTGTTCTTAAAAAGACAAGATTGTAAAAGCTCTTATTGTCCACTCCCCAAAAGATATCAAGCGTCTTTTTTGTGCTAAATTCACTTGTATTAAGTGCTTTGATATCTTTTAAAAGGATTTTTTTGGCTTCAAAAAGCTCCCAAATTTTTTGGTTCATTGCCCTAAATTAACAAGTTCATTATCATAATAAAAGGCACCATTGCCCATAAAGCTTTTATCTTTTATCTCATCGCTAAATTCATAAATTTCAGCTCCACTGAGGTCTAAATTTGTCTTTATAACGTAGCCTGTTTTTTCGATTACGTAAAGCTTATTATTGATAATAGTAGCTGCTGAGAAGATGGCAAATTTGAAATTAACTTTATTTTGCTCTTTTAGCATAAGATTTGTTCTTACGATCGTACCATCTTTTTTAAAGATATAAATTTCATCGTTATTAACTAATACATCTTTGATCTCGCCGTCATAATAAACTGTCTGGTTTGGATTTATAACGATTAGTTTTTTCGCTGTTGCTGCAATTAGATTATCGCCCTCAACGCCTAAAAATATGATGTTGTTAAAGAAATTTTCAGAGCTTACGACCACGTCACGTAAAATTCTACCAGTCTCTTTTTGTACTATATAAATTTTGCCATCTAATGCCGGATAAACGATAAGTGAGCTCATAAAAAATGGTGCTACGACCCTTGAATCAACTGCTGCTATATTAGACGAGCTATATTCCATTATTGTTGTTGCGGTATTTATGTCTATTAGATAGATGTGGTTTGCCGCGCTGATAGCTGCTAACAGGTTTTGATCAAGAGAGGCAGCAACGATTGCTGTTGGAAATTTATTGCTATAAACGCTGTGTCCGCTAGGATCTGTCACATTTAGATCGCCATTTATACTAGCTGAGATGATAAGGCCGTTGTTTTCATTTAAGAAATTAAAATTTTCAGGCAACTTAATGTTTGTATTTAGGCCGTTTTTGGTGATAATATTGCCGTTATCAAGAGTGGCACCATTTGCATTTGTTGATTTGATATAAGATGGCATATCTTTTGACAAAGAAATTTTGCCAGAGGTTTGAGCTGGCTCGAAATATTGTCTTTTTGTGCCACATCCGCTTAAAACTAAAGCCAAGGCAAAAGCCAAGAAAAGAGTAATTTTTTTCATTATTTTATTCCCTGATAGTGTTTTAAATTTTTAACTAAAGTTTGAAGTTGAGAGTCGAGTGAAATTTTATTAAACTCATCATTTGCTTCTTTGATTTTATTTTGTTTTAAAAGCTCAAAACCTTTTAAAAGTGTGCTATATTCGCTTAAAATTTGAGTGTTTGCATTACCATTTTGTGAAAGAATGATATCTTTTACTATAGGATTTACTTTTAAATTTGCAAGCTCACTAATGCCATTTGTCTCATTTTTATCAAGCTTTTGCTGAAGTGAAAAAAGTGCATATAAATTTGGTTCTTTTTCTTTTAAAATGCTTAAGGCATTTGTATCATTTGGATTTAAAATGAGCTTTGAGTAAACCAAATTTGCATCTTCAATTCTGTTATCATTTATTATTTTGTTCGAATAAAATCCAATAATTGCAATGACGGCAACAATAATGGCAATTATCATAAATTTTTTATACTTTCTAAAGAAACGCTCACCTTTGATCATGCTTTCTAAAAACTGTTCTTGAGCACCAATCTCTTGTTTTATCTGTGTTAGATCTTCTTTTATAGCCAACGCTTTTCCTTTATTTTTAAAAAATTTTAATTCGCAGATTTTAACATAATTAAATTAAAACTATCCCAAAATTAAAGCTTGAATGTGATATAATGGCTCAAAATTAATTAATAAGGTTACTTACATAATGCAAATAGATGATACTCTTTTAAATAAATTAGAAAAACTTTCTGCCTTACAAATCAGTGATGAAAAAAGAGAAGAAGTAAAAAAACAACTAAGCGAGATTGTATCTTTTGTTGATATTTTAAATGAACTTGATCTAAGTAGCGATGAAGCTGTAGTTAGCTCTATAAAAGGTGGCACGCCTTTAAGAGAAGATGAGCCAAGACCAAGTGATGTGATTGATACGATCTTGAAATACGCTCCTTCACGTGAAGGGCATTTTTTTGCTGTACCAAAAATAATAGAATAATGGTAAAAATATGGATCTAATCGAACAGCTTCAGGCAAAGAATTTAAGTGTAAAAATACCAGAAGATAATAGCCTTAATAATCTTGCTAGCGGTATAAAAACACTTTTAAAAACTGTTGTAAGTGATAAGGCAAGCGATCTTCACCTTGTTTCAAGATCTGAGCCGCAAATAAGAGTAGACGGTGCTTTAAAGCCCATTGATTTTGGCATATTAAGTGGCAAGGATATAGAGAATTTATGTTTTGCTTTGATTACTGATGAACAAAAAAGTGAACTTGAGAATAATAAAGAGCTTGACTTTGCGATTGAGCTTCCAGATATTGGCCGCTTTCGTGGCAACTATTACTATACCATGAATGGCGATTTAGCTGCCGCTTTTCGTATAATCCCAATCAATATCCCATCTCTTGATGAGTTAAATGCCCCACAAATTTTTAAGCATATTATTAAGCGTGAAAAAGGTCTTATTTTGGTTACTGGACCGACAGGAAGTGGTAAATCAACAACTCTCGCAGCCATGCTTAATGAGATAAATTTAAATTATAGAAAGCATATTATTACAATTGAGGATCCAGTCGAATTTGTGCATAACAATAAAAAAGCTCTATTTTCTCATAGAAATATCGGCACTGACGCAACTTCTTATTCAAGGGCTCTAAAATCTGCGGTTCGTGAAGATCCAGATATCATACTTGTGGGCGAGATGAGAGATAGAGAAACGATTTCAACGGCTATTACGGCGGCTGAGACCGGACACTTAGTCTTTGGTACGCTTCACACAAATTCAGCCATTCAAACTATAAATAGGATCGTTGATAGTTTCGATGGAAGTGAGCAATTACAAGTAAGAAATATGCTTAGTGTTTCGCTAACTGCTGTCGTTTCACAAAGCCTGATCCCAAAGATAGGCGGTGGAAGGTGTGTGGTGCATGAAATTTTAATAAACAATATGGCTATCTCAAACTTGATACGTGAAAACAAAATACATCAAATTTACTCTCAGATGCAGCTAAACCAGCAACAAACTGGTATGAGTACGCAAACTCAGGCTTTGATGAAAGTACTAAAAGAGGGTAAGATTACAAAAGAAAATGCGCTAGCTTATTCAACTAGCCAGCAAGAACTTCAAAATTTAATAGGAACTATATAATGGATTTAGTAACGTGGTTTGATATTATTATTATTGCTCTTGTCTTGATGCTTGGCATAAAAGGCATATTAAATGGACTTATCAAAGAAGCTTTCGGACTTATCGGACTTATCGGTGGCTTAATTATAGCTAGTAGATTTTCAGATCTATCTGGTGAGTTTATAACTAAAAATATATATAAATTTGAAAATCCTTCATTTTTACAGTTTGTCGCATTTATCTCTCTTTGGCTAGTTTTTTGGCTAGTTTGCTTGCTAGTTGGTAAATTTTTATCAAAAATAGTTTCAGTAAGCGGACTTGGTTTTTTGGATAGACTTGGTGGATTTGTTATGGGAAGTGGAAAAATTTTCTTAACATTTTCGGCAGTAGTTGCTGTAATATCTGGCACTTCGCTAAATAATATAATTGCTCCTTATTTTGCGAATAGTAAAGTTTATCCGGTTTTGATAGAAACTGGCAAATGGATAACAAATCTTGATGTAAAAAATATCAAAAGTGAGTTAGATGAGATAGTGGCAAGACCAATGGATACAAATAAAACTGACGCATTTATCTCAATGGATGCAAATGCTAGTGTAAATACCGACTCTAATATCACAAAAGGGGAATAAAATGATAGAAAATTTAGAATATGATGCGTTGCTTGAGAAATTCAAAAGAGTGCTTCGCGACAATGGTTTAAAATACACGAAACAGCGTGAAATTTTACTAAAAACACTATACAACAATGGCGAACACTTTACTCCAGAAAGACTTTATCTTTTTATAAAAGAAACGCACCCTGAGCTAAATATTGGTATCGCAACTGTTTATAGAACACTAAATCTACTTGAAGAATCAGAAATGGTGACATCAATCAGCTTTGGTTCACAAGGCAAAAAATTTGAGCTTGCCACAAAGCCACATCACGACCATATGATATGCAGAAAGTGCGGCCTTATCATAGAATTTGAAGATCCAATGATAGAAAAAAGACAAATCAGTATCGCAAAAGATCATGGCTTTAAACTAACTGGTCACATGATGCAGCTTTATGGAATTTGTGAAAAATGCTCAAAAAATAATATAAAGGGAAAGTAAGGTGATATTTGACAACCAACATGAGATTCAACGACTACAAAGCATAGACGAGCTAAGAAATTTAGGCATTAATCCATATCCACATTTTCTTAGAAGAGATATGAATATCTCTAAATTTAGACTAAAATTTAACTATATTAATGATACAGAAGAGAAAAAGGCCGAAGGTCAGCTAGTAGGTCTTGCGGGTAGAATAAAACTCATTCGTGATGCTGGGAAAGCGGTCTTTGCAAATATCGAAGATGAAGATGGAAATTTACAAATTTACTTTAGTAATAAAACACTTGATCCAGAGTGGTTTAAAATCGTTAAAAAATACGTAGAGATAGGCGATATCGTCTATGTTAGAGGTTATGCATTTATAACAAGAACTGGCGAATTTTCTATGCATGTAAGCGAGCTTAGCCTTGCTTCAAAGTCGATAAGCCCACTTCCTGAGAAGTATCATGGTTTAGTTGATGTTGAGACAAGATATCGTCAAAGATATCTTGATATGATAATGAACCCTGAAGTTAGAGCAGATTTTAAAAGACGCTCAGTGATTATTAGTACGATTAGAAGATTTTTTGAAGAAAAGGGCTTTTTAGAAGTTGAAACACCGATGCTGCACCCAATAGCAGGTGGCGCAAATGCTAAGCCATTTATCACTTTTCACAATGCTCTTGGAGTCGAGAGATATCTAAGGATCGCACCTGAGCTATACCTTAAACGCCTTATAGTAGGTGGCTTTGAGGCTGTTTATGAGATGAATAGAAATTTTAGAAACGAAGGTATGGATCTTACCCATAATCCTGAGTTTACAAGTATAGAGTTTTACTGGGCATACCATAACTATCACGATTTAATGGGCATTACAGAGGATCTTTTTAATGTCATTTTAGATAAGCTAGATATGGAAAAAGTTGTAAATTTTGATGGCATGGAGATTGATTTTAGTAAGCCATTTAAGCGAATAAGCTACAAAAAAGCTCTCGTTGAGATTGGCGGACTAGACGATAATATCATAAACGATAAAGATAAAATTTTAGCAAAACTAAGAGCTGATGGCCTTGAAGCAAATGAGAAGCTTGATCTTGGTCACTTACAGGCTGAGTTATTTGATAACTACGTAGAGAGTAAGCTTATACACCCAACATTTGTTATTGATTATCCGATTTCGATCAGTCCACTTTCAAGAAGAAGTGACGCAAATCCTGATGTGGCTGAGAGATTTGAGTTATTTATCGCTGGTCGCGAGCTAGCAAATGGCTTTAACGAGCTAAACGATCCAATCGATCAATACAACCGCTTTAAAGCGCAAATCGATGCTAAAAACGCAGGCGATGACGAGGCACATGAGATGGACGAGGACTATGTAAAAGCCCTAGGATACGGCATGCCACCAGTTGCAGGTGAGGGTATAGGCATTGATAGGCTCGTGATGCTTTTAACGGATAAAAAATCAATTCGCGACGTTGTACTCTTCCCAGCGATGAGGCCACTTAAAAATGAGATAAAGGAGAATGAAAAATGAGTTTGCAAAGCTATGATAAGGATATTTACGATCTAGTAAATTTAGAGCTAAAACGCCAATGTGATCACCTTGAGATGATTGCTAGTGAAAATTTTACATATCCAGAAGTTATGGAAGTAATGGGCTCAATCCTAACAAACAAATACGCTGAAGGCTATCCTGGCAAGAGATATTATGGTGGCTGCGAATTTGTAGATGAGATCGAGCAAATAGCGATTGATAGATGTAAAGAGCTTTTTGGATGTGAATTTGCAAACGTTCAACCAAACTCTGGCTCTCAGGCAAATCAAGGTGTTTACGGCGCTTTGCTTAATCCAGGCGATAAAATTTTAGGAATGGATCTAAGCCATGGTGGACATTTGACACACGGTGCAAAGGTCAGCAGCTCTGGTAAGATGTATGAGAGCTTTTTCTATGGCGTCGAGCTTGATGGCCGCATAAACTACGATAGAGTCATGGATATCGCAAAGATAGTAAAACCAAAAATGATCGTTTGTGGCGCAAGCGCATACACAAGAGAGATTGAGTTTAAAAAATTTCGTGAGATAGCCGATGCTGTTGGGGCGATACTCTTTGCAGATGTTGCTCACATTGCTGGTCTTGTTGTTGCTGGTGAGCATCAAAGTCCTTTTCCATACTGCGACGTCGTAAGTTCAACTACGCATAAAACTCTAAGAGGCCCAAGGGGCGGTATCATCATGACAAACAACGAAGAGTACGCTAAAAAGATAAACTCTTCTATCTTCCCAGGCATCCAGGGTGGTCCACTAGTTCACGTCATTGCTGGCAAGGCTGTTGGCTTTAAGCACAACCTTAGCCCTGAGTGGAAAATTTACGCTAAACAAGTAAAAGCAAATGCTAAAAAATTAGGCGAAGTACTAATAAAAAGAGGCTTTGATCTAGTGAGTGGCGGTACTGATAACCATCTAATTTTAATGAGCTTTTTAAATAGAGATTTTAGCGGTAAAGACGCTGATATCGCTCTTGGAAATGCAGGCATAACAGTAAATAAAAATACGGTTCCAGGCGAGACAAGAAGCCCATTTATCACAAGTGGTATACGTGTTGGTAGTCCTGCGCTTACGGCTCGTGGCATGAAAGAAGCTGAGTTTGAACTAATAGCAAATAAAATAGCTGATGTGCTAAGCGACATAAACAACACATCTTTGCAAGAGAAGACAAAAGCTGAGCTAGTTGAACTTGCTCATAAATTTATAATCTATGATAAAGCGACATTTTGATGCAAAGTATTGATACGGCACTTATAAAGATTATTACAACTCACTACTATATTAAGCGTGATACGATCGTTAATAAAATAGAATACAGAGGCAAAATTTTCTTTGATAAATTTGAAAAGATCAACGAGCCACTAACTTATAGTGTCATGAAAGAGCATGAAGAGGGCAAGGCTGTTATCGCGCACTCTTTAATAAATGCATACGATAAAGTTGAAAATATAGTCTTTGACTATAACGGCAGAACCCCAGATAGATTTTGGCATAAAGCACAGCTTCTTTTAAGAGAAGAGGGATTTATAAATTTTACAGCCTACGAGAGTAAGACGCCAGGACATCTGCATCTTTATGTGCATAAAGGCCACACCACGCTAAATGAGGCTTGCCAGCTAGCAAATATGCTCAACGCAAAGCTTTCACAGAAGCTGCCTAAAGAGTGGAGGATGTTTCCAAATATCGATATGCCAAAAGAATTTAACATACTAACTTTACCTTATAAACTCTATCAAAAAGAGCGCGGGGCAAGTTGGTCAAAATATATGTAATTAAGGATAAAAAGTGGAAAACGATGAGTTAAAAGATATTCTTTTAGAAAGAGATGATGACGCAAGAGGATTGAAGCTAAAAAAACTTCTTATATTTATAGCAGCTCTTATTATACTTTTTTTGATTATTGTAGTGGCTATGAAGCTAGTAAATTCAAGCGATCCTTCACAAGCGCAAAATGAAGCTGATTCAAGACTAGTGCTTCCTCCAGTACCAGCTGAGCAGCCAGTAGATAGACAAGCTCCGATAGCTGATACAAATTCAGACAATAAAAAAGGCGATACACAGCTCTTTGAGCAAGTACCGATCGTGCCTGAAAATAAGCAACAAGATGAATTTGAAGATATGATCAAAAAGCTAAAAGATAAAGAAAACAATAAGCCTGTTTCTAAAACTGAAGAGCCAAAAGAGATAGTTAAGCCTATCGAAAA
This sequence comes from Campylobacter concisus, assembly GCF_015229955.1. Taxonomy (NCBI): domain Bacteria; kingdom Pseudomonadati; phylum Campylobacterota; class Epsilonproteobacteria; order Campylobacterales; family Campylobacteraceae; genus Campylobacter; species Campylobacter concisus. Next base: position 44,665 of record NZ_JAAKYZ010000004.1, on the reverse strand, counting down.
GCCTGCTGAAATACCAGCAAAAAAAACTGAGACAAAGGTAGATGCTCCAGTTAAAAAAGTCGAAAAAGTAGCAGCTACTGATAAAAAGAGTGAGGCAAAACCAGCTAAGACTGAAAATAAAGTAGATAAAAAGATTGAAAAAAAAGCTGAAACCAAAATAGAAAAAACGGACAAAAAAGCTGAAGTAGCTAAAACTGAACCTGCCACAAAAGGCTCTTATGTTCAAGTATTTGTGACTAGTAAATTTAATCCAAATGCTGAATATATGAAGAAGATCGCTGCTAAGGGATATAGCTACAAGACTATAAAAGTTGGTGAACTGACTAAAATTTTAGTTGGTCCATTTGATGAAAAAACGCTTCAAAAAGCAGTAGGTGATATTAGAAAAGATATCAATAAAGACGCTTTTATCTTTAGAGCAAAATGAAAACATTCGCAGTCTTTGGAGATCCAATAGCTCACTCGGTATCTCCGAGGCTGCACAATAAAGCCATTGCAGACCTGGGCTTAAAAGCACTTTATGCAAGGGTCTTGTTAAAAGATGGTAGCGAATTAATCAATAAATTTAAATCCTTAAAATTAAACGGTGCAAACGTAACTCTTCCACATAAAGAGTGGGCTTTAAATTTAGCCGATGAAGCTTCAGATATAGCTCGTAAAATAGGCTCTGCAAATACGCTTGTGCTTAAAAATGACAAAATTTATGCATACAATACAGATGCGCCCGGGTTTTTAAAGGCAATAAAAAATTTTAAAGATGTAAAAAAAGCTATTGTTCTTGGAGCTGGCGGTACTGCAAATGCCATAACTTATGCATTAAAAGAACAAGGCGTTGATGTTTGCATACTAAATAGAAGCAAAGATAGGCTTGGGAAATTTAAAGATGAGTACAAATGCTTTAGTTGGGATAACTATGAAGAGCAAAAATTTGATCTAGTCATTAACTCGACCTCTGCTGGTTTAAAGGATGATTTTCTACCAGCACCTAAAGAAATTTTAAAAAGCATTTTTAAAGATGCTAAATTCGCATTTGATGTGATTTATGGTAAGCAAACACCATTTTTAGAAATGGCCAAGCAAAGCAGCCTTGGTGTAAAAGATGGTGCCGATATGCTTTTATATCAAGCGGTCTTAGCACTAAATTTATTTTTTAACAATACACTCGATGAGTCAAAGATAGAGCGCTCAATGAGAGAAATTTTCTATCTATAATAGCCGCCAGTATTTATTTTTGTAAAAATTTATGGCTTGTATAAAAACATTTTGATTAAAATTTTTATTGAAAGTAATTGGAGTAAATATAAAAAGCAGGGAAAATCCCTGCTAAATTTTACTATTCGTTTGTTTTGATATAAGCGTAGTCTGAAATTTTAGTCCATTCTCTTGCTTTTTTAAGGAAAGCTCTTTGAGACTCAACGATCTCTTTAAATAACGGATCTTTAGCACTCTCTTCATCAAGAAGCTCATTTGTGGCTTTTTTAAGAGCCGCGATTACTTCTGGTGGGAAAGATTTTACTTGGATGTCTGGATACTCGCTTTTCATTTTATCCCAGTACTCGACATTTGAATAAAATACTTTTGTATTTGCATCTCTTGCTACTTCTGCTGCAGCTGCTTCAAAGATCGCTTTTAGGTCATCTGGAAGCTTCTCGTATGATTTTTTATTAAAGAAAAATTGAGTTTCACCGTTTGGCTCTTGCCAGCCTGTGTAGTAGTATTTTGCCACTTTGTGAAAGCCAAGTGCCATGTCATAAGCTGGGCTTACCCATTCGACTGAGTCGATCGTTCCCATCTCAAGAGCCATGTAAAGCTCACCAGTTGGGATAGTGTTAATGTTAGCGCCAAGTTTAGCGTAAATTTCACCACCAAAGCCCGGAATTCTTATCTTTAAGCCTTTGATATCATCTAATGATTTTATTTCTTTTTTAAACCAGCCACCCATTTGCATGCCGGTATTTCCAGCTCTAAAAATTTTGATATTGTATGGATCGTAAACTTTTGCCTCAAGCTCCTTGCCACCGCCAAATTCATACCAAGCTGTTTGCTCATCAGTATTCATCATAAATGGAGTTGCTGTAAAAAATATAGTTTTAGCATCTTTGCCTTTATAATAATAGCTACTTGTGTAGGTAATGTCGTATTGACCACTTTTAGCAAAATCAAGCATCGCAAAAGGTGATTTATGCTTTGATGGATAATCAATCCTTAGCTCAAGTCTGCCATTACTCATCTTTTCAACTTTATCCTTTAGCTCTTTTGGTACATCACCAAGCACTGGCATAGTGCTCTCCCATGAGCTAGCAAGCTTTAGCTTATAAACTTTATCATCTCCCATAGCAACGCAAGCAACAGCTGCCAAACCAAGAGACGCTAATAAAAATTTATTCATATCTTCTCCTTTAAAATTTTGCCTATTATACAAAAAATTACATTATTAAAATGTGTTATAATCGCAAAAATCAAATTTATGGGGCATAAAATGATAAAAAAGACAAAAATCGTAGCTACTTTGGGGCCAGCAAGTGATAATGAAGAGACAATGGAAGCGATGGTAAAAGCGGGTGTTAATGTCTTTCGTTTAAATTTTAGCCATGGGACACACGAATACCATAAATCAAACATTGACAAGATAAGAAATATCGAAAAAAAGCTAAATAAGAGAATAGGAATTTTACAAGATATCTGCGGTCCAAAGATCAGAGTTGGCAAGCTTAGTGAGCCATTTTATCTACAAGCTGGCGATGAACTAAGTATTTACGCAGATGATATCGTAGGTGAAAAAGTCGAGAAGGGAGTATATAAAGTAAGCCTAAATCAGCCTCAAATTTTGCCAATGCTAAAGGTTGGCGAGTATGTCTATCTCTATGATGGCTCTATAAGAGCAAAGGTCGTTAGTGAAGGTAAAGAAATAGTAAAAACTATCATTGAAAATGATGGAATTTTAAACTCAAACAAAGGCGTAAATTTCCCAAATACAGCTCTTGGTATAGAGATCATCACACCAAAAGATAAAGAAGATATGAAATTTGGCGCAAAGCATGGCGTAAATTTTGTCGCTATTAGCTTCGTGCAAGATGCAAATGACGTAATAAAAGCAAAAAATATCTTAAAAGAATTTGGCTCAAGAGCTGCTGTTTTATCTAAGATCGAGAAATTTGACGCGGTTGAAAATATAGACGACATCATTGCAAAGAGTGATGGTATCATGGTAGCTCGTGGCGATCTTGGCATAGAAGTGCCATTTTATAGGGTTCCAACTATCCAAAAGCTCATCATCAAAAAAGCAAATGCAGCAAGCAAGCCAGTCATCACAGCAACTCAGATGATGCTAAGCATGGCAGAGCATGAGACTGCCACAAGAGCGGAGATCAGCGACGTGGCAAATGCCGTGCTAGACGGTACTGATGCTGTTATGCTAAGCGAGGAGAGCGCGATAGGTAAAAACCCAGTCGCGGTCGTGGAGGCGATGAGTAAAACGATCATCCAAACTCAAAGCATCTATCCATATAATAAATTTGATGAGTTTGACTTTTTTGACGAAACTGATATGGTGGCAAGTAGCGCCGCATCTCTTGCTGTTCGCATAAAAGCAGATGCATTAATCTCAATCACTGGCTCAGGAAAATCGGCTATAAAATTAGCTAGAAACCGCACAAACATTGACATCATTGCAGTCGCTCACGATGAGCAAACAGCACATATACTTACTCTCGCTTGGGGTGTTACGCCAGCACTTGTACTAGAAAAAACAAAACTTAGCTCACTTTTAGCAAACGTCATGAAAAAGGCGTATGAAGAGAGATATGTTGAACACGACAAGACCTATCTTGTCACTGCCGGTCACCCTACGGGCGTTGAGGGTAGCACGAACCTTATACGTATCATCAGGCGCGATCAGCTTGATTATTATTTGGAGCTTGCAACTGAGTAAATTTATATACTCTCTTGCAAATTTTAAAATTTTGCTTGCTCGTAAGAATTGACTGCTAAAATTTGTCTTTGCTTTTTGTTTAGCTCAAATTTTAGAGCCGAAATTACTCGCTCATGAAATTTTAAAATTTGTGTGAAATTTACTTGTAAAAATTAGGATATATAAAATTTATTTTGAAAGAATTTGTGACGTCAAATTTAACGTCACAAATTTAAATTTATTTTTTCTTTTTCTTCTTTGGCTCATCGCCTTTAAACCAGCTTTTTATCTTATCAAAGACGCTTTCATCAGTATTTGATTTGCCCGATTCTATACCAAAGCTAGCTTGAAGCTTATTTAAAAGCTCCTTTTGCTCATCGCTTAGTTTTTCAGGCGTTTGAATAGAAATTTGTGCTACGAGCCTACCTTTTTTACGCGAATTTACGCTTTTAATACCTTCATTTTCAAAGATAAATTGCTGCTTATCTTTTGCTCCAATAGGTAGTTTTAGCTCAGTTTCTCCTCGAAGAGTTGGAATTTTTATACTTTCGCCAAGTATAGCTTGCGTGAAAAAGACAGGAATTTCTAGATAAACATCGTCGTTGTGACGAATAAAATGCTTATCTTCTTTTACGTTTATACTTACATAAAGATCGCCTTGAATACCGTTTGTGCCGATATTGCCTTTGCCAGCTACTCTCATTCTCATACCGCTATCAACACCTTCAGGGATGGTAATCTTTACAGTTTGTTGCTGGATTTTATAAGCTTTTGCGTTACAATCAGGGCATGGCTCGCTTATTACTTCACCGCTTCCGTGGCAATATGGGCACTCTTGGACGATATTCATAAAGCCATTTCCGCGTGTTATCCTGCCACTTCCGCCACAGTGCTGGCATGTCTTACTCTTGCCATCTTTACTGCCAGTTGCATTGCATGTTGGGCAAGGCACTTTTTGATCAAATTTTATCTCTTTTTCGCAACCAAAAATAGCTTCGTTAAACTCCAAATTTATAGGAATTTCAAGATCGGCTGAGTATTTTTCAGAGTATCTTTTTCTCTGCCTAGAACTACTTGCAAAACCGCCACCAAAAAATGAGTCAAAAATATCTGAAAGATCAAAATCGGCACTAAATCCACCACCGCTACCAAATCGACCCTCAAGGCCTTCTTTGCCGTATCTGTCGTAGATAGAGCGTTTTTGTTCGTCGCTTAAAACTTGATAAGCTTCATTTATCTGTTTAAATTTTAGTTCAGCCTCTTTGTCGCCAGAATTTCTATCTGGATGATATTTTAAAGCAAGCCTTCTAAAGGCTTTTTTGATCTCATCTCCGCTTGCATTTCTTGAAATTTCAAGGATTTCGTAATAGTCAAATTCCACATTTTTCCTTGTTAATTAAGCTTATTTTAAATATGGGATTTTACCCAAAAAAGTTTAAATTTAAAAAAGAATTTACATTTTTGCCGTATAATCTCTACTATTTTTAATAAAAAGGATAATTCATGGTTAATGTTTTAATGATAGAAGACGATCCAGAATTTGCACAAATTTTATCTGAATATCTTGATAGTTTTAATATAAAAGTTACGAATTTTGAGGACCCTTATTTAGGGCTTAGCGCTGGGATAAAAAACTATGATTTGTTAATACTTGATCTTACTTTACCGGGCATTGATGGGCTTGAGGTTTGTAAAGAAATTCGCCAAAAATATGACATCCCTATCATCATAAGCTCAGCTAGAAGCGATATTAGTGACAAGGTTGTTGGACTTCAGCTTGGTGCTGATGATTATTTGCCAAAACCATACGATCCAAAAGAGATGTATGCTCGTATCACAAGTCTTATAAGAAGATATAAAAAGACAAATGAAGTACAAGAAGAGGTCGTTGATAGCGCATTTAGGATCGATGATAAACGTCACGAAATTTACTTTAACAATGAGCCATTGGCACTTACTCCAGCTGAGTATGAAATTTTAACTTATCTCATTAAGCAACACAGCTTTTCAGTATCACGCGAACAGCTAGTTTATAATTGCAAAAGCCTAAAAGATAAAGATTCAAAGAGCTTAGATGTTATTATCGGACGCCTTAGATCAAAAATCGGTGATAGCTCAAAAGCCCCAAAACATATATTTTCAGTAAGAGGCATAGGATATAAGCTTATCGGATGAAATATTCCATAACTACGAAGATAACTATTATCTTTGCCATAGCTTTCTCGCTGATGTGCTTGCTCTTTGTAACTTTTGCAAACATTCAGCAAGAAAGCGCTTTAGAAAAACTAAAGGATAGACAAATAAGTGCGATGAACTACCTTGTCGCACTCTATGAACGCGGAAATCCTCCAAGAGATTTGGAGCATTATTTTAAAAATTTTTACTTAGAGTATGTTGGAAATAAAAATTTAGCCACTTCAATAGCTACAAACGGGACTGTTGTTTTTACGCAGCACACACCTCTTGGAGTGGTGCAATCGGTTAATTATAAAGGCGATTTGTATTTGCTTATTAAAAATCCATCTTTTCAGCTGCTTCTTGAAAGTAACGACGCAAGACACGTAAATGACCCGCTTTGGGTCGCATTTTTGATAGTTTCAGCCCTTCTCATCTCACTTTATGTTTCCGTTCTTAGAAGTCTTTCACCACTTAGAAGGCTTAGTAAAGATATCAGAAAATTTGCCAGTGGAAATATGGAAATGGCGATGACGGCTAGGCTAAATGAAAACGAGCAAGACGAGATCGGACAGGTTGCGGTTGAGTTTGATAACGCTGTTTGCAAGATTAGAGAGCTCATCCGCTCAAGGCAGCTATTTTTACGTGCGATCATGCATGAGCTAAAGACTCCGATTGGCAAGGGCAGGATCGTCTCTGAAATGGTCGCAAATGAGACCCAAAAGATGAGGCTCATAAACGTTTTCGAGCGCCTTGAGATGCTAATAAATGAATTTAGTAAGGTCGAGCAGCTCCTTTCTAAAAGCTACGCATTAAACTACCAAGAGTGCCATTTTTCGCTTATTTTGGAGCAGGTGCAAGATATGCTAATGCTTGATAAATTTGAAGAGCGAGTGAGCTGTGATATCAGAGATGACGTCATTTTAAGAGTGGATTTTCAGCTTTTTAGTTTAGCGATTAAAAATTTGATAGACAATGCCCTAAAATACGCAGAGGATAAAAAGGCTATTTTGATCTGCGATAGCGAATTTATAGCGGTTAAAAATTTAGGCAAAAAGCTAAATCATCCGATTGACTACTACAAACAAGCCTTTGTGCGTGGTGACAAGGTAAGTGCGGGAAGCGGTATGGGGCTTGGACTTTATATCATTGAGCAAATTTGTCAGATGCAAAAATTTGAGCTTGTTTATGACTATGAAGACGGCTATCATGTATTTAAAATTTTACTTAGATCAAAGGCGAAGCGAGCATGAAAAGAGGCTTAGAGAAATTTAACGAGCTAACTGAGTCTTTTGCAAAGCTCCCTGGTGTTGGTAAAAAATCAGCCGCAAGGTTTGCCTATTTTGTCTGCATGCAAGATAGCTTTGCAGGGCTAAGGCTCGCTCAAAATATCGAAGATGCGGTTAGATTTATCAAGCGCTGTGAGCGTTGCGGTGGGCTAAGTGAAAATGAAATTTGTGATATTTGTAGCGACGAGAGCAGGGATAGTGAGGTTATATTGCTGGTTGAGAGTCCAAAAGACATCCTAGTCTTTGAGCAAAATGGCATCTACAATGGCCTTTACTTCGTGCTTGACGAGATCGACGAGGACGCCATAGAGAGGCTGCGAAGTGCGATCAAACAAAATGGCTCAAAAGAGGTTGTTTTTGCCTTTACGCCGGGGTTAAATTCAGACGCCCTTATGCTTTACGTCGAGGACAAGCTTGGCTTGAGTGAAATTTCATTTAGCAAGATCGCTCAAGGTGTGCCAACTGGTGTAAATTTAGAAAACGTCGACATGCTTTCACTTTTAAAAGCCTACGAAAGCCGTACAAAAGCCTAATTAAACTTTCTTTTAGTTATAATTTTGCCTAAATTTATAGAAATTTAGCCAAGGCTCAACCGCTGCTAAATTTAAAGGATATAGGTTGATTTTACTCATAGATAATTACGACAGTTTTGTTTTTAATGTTGAGCAATATGTAAAAGAGCTTACAGATGAAGAGGTTAAATGCGTTAGAAACGACAAGATCACGCTTGATGAGATCAAAAAACTAAACCCAAGCAAGATCATTTTAAGCCCAGGGCCAAAGCACCCAAAAGATAGCGGAGTTTGTTTAGAAATTCTAAAAGCCGACCTTGGCGTGCCGGTGCTTGGAATTTGTCTTGGACACCAAGCCATAGGGCTTAGTTTTGGTGCAAAGATAAAAAGGCTAGACGACCCACTTCACGGCAAGACCTCGTTTATTGATGTGAAAAATAAAGAGCCACTTTTTGCAGGGTTGCCTGAGCGCTTTGAGGTTATGCGCTACCACTCGCTTTATGTCGATGAGCTCCCAGCTAGCTTAAGTGCTGACGCGGTCAGTGATGATGGCGTAGTTATGGCACTTAGCGTTAAAGATAAGCCGATCTTTGGCATCCAGTTTCACCCTGAGAGCTACTTCACACAATACGGCAAAAAGATCGTTGAAAATTTTGTAAATTACAAGGCAAAAGAAGAGGCTAAAGAGCCTAAAATTCGCTCACTTAAGCCATATCTTATAAAGCTTCAAGAGAATATCCCGCTTGATGATAGCGACTTTGAACAAATTTGCGAGATAATAGCTAGCAAAGAGTACGAGATCGTGCAGCTCTCAGCCCTTTTGGTGCTAATTAGCGAAAAGAGCCTCTATCCAAAAAGCCTCGCTGCACTTGCAAAAAATATCCTAAAATACTCGCAAACTTACCGCGACGATACGCCTATGATCGATCTTTGTGGCACCGGAGGCGATGGCTTTAAGACGATAAATATCTCAACTACAGTTGCATTTATCCTTGCAAGCCTTGGTATAAAGGTCGCAAAACACGGCAACAAGGCAGTTTCAAGCAAATCAGGTAGCTCTGATGTGCTTGAAATTTTAGGTGTAAAAAGTGAAAAATCACTGGCAAAACAGCGTGAAAATTTAGCTAGTAAAAATTTAGCCTTTTTCCACGCTCCATTTTTCCATCCGCTAGTTGGTGAGGTGAGAGAGGTGCGCCAAAGACTTGGTATAAGGACCGTATTTAACGTCCTTGGACCGCTATTAAATCCAAATTTAAACCTTACAAACCAGCTAGTTGGCGTCTATCACAAGCCTGTCTTAAAACTCTACGCTCAGACGCTTAAAATCCTTGGCAGAAAGCACGCTCTAGTCGTTCGCGGAGATGACGGACTAGATGAGATCACGCTTTGTAGCGAAACAAGCGTTGTTGAGCTAAAAAATGGAGAAATTTTTGAGTACAGTATCACGCCAGAGCAGTTTGGCTTTAAAAGAGCGCTTCACAGCGATATCGAGGGTGGCACGCCTGAAGAAAACGCCAAGACATTGATCCGCACGCTAAAAGGCGAGGAGCAGGGGGCGAAATTTGACATCGTGGTCTTTAACGCGATGTTTGCACTCTACGCAGCTGATGGCGCAAAGAGCCCAGACGAGGCCAAAAAAATGGTGCTTGAGGCGATAAATTCTGGCAAGGCGTATAAATTTTATGAAGAGTTTATAAAGGCTGGGGCTAATGGCGCTAGTTAAAATTTGTGGCATCAAAACGCTAGATGAGGCAAGTGCGGTTTGTGCTTTGGATGTTGATTTTATCGGGCTGATATTTGCCAAAAGTAAAAGAAGGGTCGAGCTAAATTTAGCTAGGCAGATAGCGAAATTTGCTCACAGCAAGGGCAAAAAAGTAGTTGGTGTTTTTGCGGAGCAAAGTGATTGCGAGATAATGGAAATTTGCCAGTTTGTTGGTCTTGACGTGGCTCAGGTGCATGGAGTGGTGAGTGAAAATTTAGGTGCAAATTTAAAAGATATGGGGCTTGAGATTTGGCAGGTTTTTAGTGTGAAAGATAGCTTGCCAGAGGTTGATTTTAAGCATTTTGACATGGCGCTTTTTGACTGCAAGGGTGAAAATGCCGGCGGAAATGGCACTAGCTTTGAGTGGGAAATTTTAAAAGAGGCAGAATTTAAATTCGGTATGGCTGGGGGCATAGGCGAGCACAATATAAAAGAAGCGCTCAAATTTAAGCCATATCTAGTCGATATCAACTCTAAAGTCGAAAATGAAAACGGCATAAAAGATGCGCAAAAGATAGAGAGAATTTTAAATGTAGTAAAATTTAACAACACATTGGAGTGAATGATACAATGTTTAGTAATTTTTGTGGCATAAAAATTCAGGGAAAGTGCTTTCAAAGTGAAGTAAAATTAAATTTTTTTGAGAAAGAGTACCATAGATTTTGTTTAATCTATGGCAAAAACGGAAGCGGTAAAAGCACTATTTCTCAAGCTTTTGATACCGTCGAACAAAACAATCAATCTCTTATTGCTAGCCAAATTATAGACAAAAGCGGCGCAGCAGTAGATTTAACAAACGAAGATCAGAAAAAGAATATTTTTGTATTTAATGAAGAGTATGTAAATAGTAAAGTTAAAATTAAAAATAATGGTTTAGACGCGATAGTTTTACTTGGAAAAGCGAAAGATATAGATGAGAAGCTTGAAAAAGCAAAAAGGATTAATGAAAAATTAAAAGGAAGACAAAGTAAATATCAAGAAGATTTTCAAAAATATAGTGATATACAAAATACAGATAATCCTGAAAAATATAAGTATGACATAATAAAAAGCTTAAAAGATAACTTTGCCGAACGAGAGAAAAATATTTTAGGAAATACAAATAGAAATTTACAAAATAAAACAATAGAATTCGCAAAAAATATCATAGATCATTTTGAAACAGATGTAAGTACAGATGAGCTGAAAAATAACTTTGATGAAAAACTTAAATCCTACGAAGATATGCAAAGCGATTTAAATTTTTCGGAAGATATAAAAAAGTTAAATTTTGAAGAAATTAAGCAGCTTTTGCTACATCAAGTAGAACAAAAGCAATTAACCTCAAGAGAAGAAGAAATAAAACAGGCAATAGCAGAAGCAAGCCATTTGGTAACTAAAAATATAATGGAAAGTGATAAAGATATTTGTCCATATTGCTTTCAAAAACTAACAGACGAATATAAAAAAGAAATTTTATCAAGCTTAGAAACAATCTTTAATCCAGATATACAAAACCATCGAAGGAATTTGGAAAACAAGAAGCAAGAAATCCAGAATTCACTAAATAGTTTAAAAAATTTGCCAGATATGGATAAATTAGATAAAGATTTATTTGATGCCATAAAAATACAAATTAATACTTGCCAAACTGAAATCACTGAAAAACTAAATCAAAAGATACAAAATCCTTTCGTCGCCTTAAATTTAGATGTAAATTTTGACAACTTAGTTAATGAATTAAATCAAAATTTGGACCAGATTGAGCAAAAAAGACAAGTTTTTATGGCACAAAAAGATAGAGCAAACGAGCTAAAACAAGAGCTTGAAGAACTAAATAAACAAATAGCCTACTACGAGATAAAAGATGATTTTAAACATTATGAAGAAAAGCTAGAAGTTAAGAAGACTTTAGACAGTAATAGAGAGCATAATGATAAGCGACTAGGGTGTATAACTAGTAAAATTTCAAAACTAAATGCTCAAAATGAGCAGATAAATATAGCTCAAGATAAGATTAATGAATATCTAAAATATATATTTTTTAAAGAAGGTAGGCTTGAACTTAGCGAAAATCAAGGGCAATATGTCTTAAAATCAAACAGCAATAGAGTAAAAGCCAAAGACGTCTCGACCGGCGAGCGAAACGCTATTGCATTAAGCTATTTTTTTACCGAAATTTTTAAAGGCGAGAATAGTGAGGAATTTTATACAAAACCAAAATTTATAGTTATAGATGATCCGATTTCTAGCTTTGATTTTGAAAATAGAGTTGGGATGATGTCATTTTTAAATTACCAAATTCATAAAATTATGACCGGTTGCAATAAAAGCAAGATGATAATTTTAACTCACGATTTGATGAGCGCGTTTGATATGCAAAAGATTATTGGCTCACTACCACAAATAAAAATCAACGATAAAAATGAAGTAATTTTTATACAAAGAGAACTAAAAAATCAGAAATTAGTTGATTTTGGTAAAAAATATTCAGAATATAAAACTCTTTTGAACGAGATTTATGATTATGCAAATAACTCTATATCAGAAAATGTAAATATTGGCAATAACATGAGAAAAGTACTAGAAACCTTTGGCACATTTAATTATCAGTGTGGCATAGAAGATATCGCAAGAGACAAGACAATAGTAGTCAATTTAAGCCCAGAACAACAAGCATATTTTGAAAATTTAATGTATCGTTTGGTTTTGCACGGTGAAAGTCATGCAGAGGATAAAACAAAAACTCTTGATTTTTTCTCTTGTATTGGCGAAGATGAAAAACAAAAGACTGCAAAAGACATCCTTTCTCTTCTGTACTTACTAAACAAAGCACACCTGCAAAAGTATTTACAAAAAGAACAGGTAGAAAAAATAGAGCAGTGGGTTGGAAATTGTAGGATATCAAACAACAGAATAAATTAAAAGTAAAGGATAAAAATGAATAGCAAGGCGTATTTTGGAAAATTTGGCGGGCAGTTCGTGCCTGAGACGGTGATGTTTGCACTTGATGAGCTAGAAAATGCTTATGAGAGCATCGCAAAGACAAAAGAGTTTAAAGATGAGCTTGATGATCTTTTGAAAAACTACGTTGGCAGGCCTAGTCCGCTCTTTTTTGCAAAGCGCTTAAGCGAGCACTATGGACATGAAATTTACCTAAAAAGAGAGGATCTAAACCACACGGGCGCGCATAAGATAAATAATGCCCTAGCTCAAGCGCTGCTTGCTAAAAAAATGGGTAAAAGGAAAATTTTAGCTGAGACTGGAGCTGGTCAGCATGGCGTGGCAACAGCGACTGCAGCGGCACTTTTGGGCTTAGAGTGTGACGTATATATGGGCGCAACAGACGTTGCTAGACAGCAGCTAAATGCCTTTCGTATGCAGCTTCTTGGCGCAAAAGTGGTGAGCGTAGAAGATGGCTTAAAAACGCTAAAAGAGGCGACTACGGCGGCTATTCAAGCGTGGGTAAATGAGATAGAAAGCGCATTTTACGTCATCGGCTCAGCCGTTGGCCCGCACCCATACCCAAAGATCGTGCGTGACTTCCAAAGCATCATCGGCACAGAGGCCAAAGCTCAGCTTGTAGACTATGGTAAAAAGGCTGACTACGTTATCGCCTGCGTTGGTGGCGGCAGTAATGCTATTGGCATTTTTAGTGCATTTTTGGACGATGAGAGTGTAAATTTAGTAGGCATAGAGGCTGGCGGACTTGGTATAGAGACGCCTTATCACGCAGCTACGCTTAGCAAAGGCAAAACCGGCATCATCCACGGCATGAAAACGACCGTGTTGCAAGATGAGTATGGCATGATCTCGCCAGTTCACAGCATCTCAGCAGGCCTAGACTACCCAGGCATAGGCCCAGAGCACGCTCACCTAAACGATATCAAAAGGGTAAAATACGAAGCCGTGACCGACGATGAGTGCATAAATGCCTTGTATTTTCTAAGCAAGATGGAGGGCATCATCCCAGCCATCGAGAGCGCGCACGCGCTGGCATATCTAGAAAAGCTTTGCCCAAAACTCGATAAAAAAAGCGTCATCGTCGTAAACGTCTCAGGCAGGGGCGATAAGGATATAAACACAGTTATAGGCTACGAAAAAGGAAAAATTTATGGATAAGGTTAGAAGCGCATTTAGTGGCAAAAAGGCAAACATCGGCTACATCGTGGCTGGATATCCAAGCCTAGAAAAAACGAAGGAATTTTTAGAAAATTTGAACGAGAGCACGCTTGATTTAGTCGAGATCGGCATCCCTTACTCTGATCCGCTAGCTGACGGAAAACTCATCGCGCAAGCTAGCTTTGAGACGGTGCAAAATGGCGTAAATACAGACGTTGTCTTTGATATGCTTGAAGGCTGCAAGGCAAAAGTGACAAAGCCACTTGTATTTCTGGTTTATTACAACATCATCTTTGCTTACGGCGTTGATAAATTTCTAAAAAGATCAGTTGAGGCTGGAGTTAGCGGCTTTATCGTTCCGGATCTGCCTTGCGAGGAGTGCGAGGAATTTGCTCTAAAATGTAAGGAGCTAAAATTAAGCCTCGTGCCACTTATCAGTGTTACATCTGGTGGTAGGGCGGATGGAATTTTAAAATTTGGCTCAGGATTTATCTACGCTCTTGGCGCAATCGGCGTTAGCGGCTCAAAAAGAGCTGATGAAGATAGGATAAAAAATTTAGTTCTAGAGCTTAAGAAAAAGAGCGATCTGCCAGTGGCTGTTGGCTTTGGTATAAAAAACAAAGATGATGTTAATGAAGTAAAAAAATATGCTGACGGAGCGATAATAGGCACGCAAATAGTTAAGCTTTGTGCCGATTTTAGCGGTGAAAAGCTAGTAAAAGAGATAGATAAACTCTTTTAAAATGCTTAATAAATTTATAGCTAATTTAGTAAAGCCAAAGTATAATTGAAAATGCATTTCAAGTCTTAAGGAAGAGATATGAGAAAAGTTATAGATGAAGCTACAAGCTATCTTTGCAAGGATACTTTAGGGCTAGATTTAGAGTTTGGCAAGAGTCTAGGTAAAGGATTTTACGGAGCTAGCATACCAGTCTATAAGGGCAAGAGCGAGTATCATTTTTACCTATTTTTTAAAAAAGATACTTTGAAAATTTTCATGAATGCCTTTTTTGGTCACGAAGATGTTGATGGTGGTGATCTAGACGATCTTTGTAAAGAGATAGCAAATCAGATCATTGGCAAAGCTAAAAATTTACTAAATGAAAAAGAGCCAAATGCTTATAAACTTGGAACGCCTGAATTTTTAGGCGAAGTTGAAAATTTTGGCATCAAACTAAAAGATAAATTTGTATATAAAATAAAAAATAGAACATTTCAAATAGGCTATGACATACAATGAGCGAAGAAAGTGCGATAGAGACACTAGAGCAGTTAGGGCTTTTTAAGAGCTATGACGAGCTTTTGGATATCAGTGTTGACTTTATAGCTGAACTAGGAACTACCACGGTTAGTATAAATGAGCTTTTGAAATTTGAAGCTGGTTCGGTCATAGACCTTGAAAAGCCAGCTGGTGAGAGTGTGGAGTTATATATAAATAATAGAATTTTTGGAAAAGGCGAAGTAATGGTTTATGAGAAAAATTTAGCCATCAGGATAAATGAAATTTTGGATTCAAAGTCAGTTATTCAGTACTTCAAAAAAGAACTTTTATGAAATTTATACTATTTTTCTTACTTTTTGCAACTCAAATTTTAGCTTCAAACCTATTAACTTACAATATCTATGAACGTGCTGATAGAGTCGATATTATGCTTAGCTTTGATGCACCTTATGAAGGAAATATCTTTCAAAAGCGCGAAAAAGACACAACGTCTTTGATATTAAATTCGCTAAATTACGATCAAAGTACTAGCAAAGACATAAATTCAAAGATTATTCAAGAGCTTGAGATAGAGCCAAAGCAAAACTCACTTGTCTTAAATCTGCGCTCAAATGATGCTATTATCGTAAATGCTTCAAAGACGACTGATAGTTTTGGGCTCCGCATTCGTGTAACTCTAAAAAATGCAAAACCTCAAATACAAAATATGCCTCAAGCTAGTGCAAAAATAGAAACCCCTAGCACTCCAAAGATGGATGAAGAGCCTATGCTTAATATAGACTCAAGGTATTTTATAGTTTTAAGTGTGCTTATTGCGCTTCTTATATTTTTATATGTATTTAAAAGATATATTACTTCAAAGAGTAGTGATTTTGGTGGATTTAAAACACCTAGAAATCAGTCTCAAAATGATACAAAATCAATGAACTGGCTACTTAAAAATCAAAATAGTGGCGTAAATATCATCTATGAAAAATATCTTGATCGCACTAATAAACTAATGCTATTAAGCTATGAAAATAGGCGTTATTTAGTGATAGTTGGTAGCTCAAATGTAATGCTTGATAGCTTTGGTGAAGACAAGATACAAAATGAGCAGGATTTTGCTATGTTTTTCGAAGAGAACAAGAAAAAGCTAAGCTCATTTTTAGAAGAGCGAAAAAATAGTTTAAGTAACTATAAAGATAAAATGAGCGGAGAATTTTAGTAGTTTTAGCTAAAATTCTCATCCAATAATTAGGTCTTATTCTGAGTAAATTTTTAACCTTACTTGCTTAAAATTTTTATGCGTTAAAGCTAGTTTCAAAATTTATACAAACGAAATAGCAAAAATTTCAGGTTTTGTGATTTTTTTTATCTCTTCTTTTGCCATAGCAAATTCTTTTGCACCTTCTATTTTTAACGTGTGCCCACTAAATTCGAAGTTTAAATTTAGCCTTTCACAGGTTAGATCAAGTGCCTTTGCTAGTGAGAGTATAAAACTCAGCCATCTTATACACTCGGCTTTTGGAAGTAAATTTTTATACCGTTCAAATTCATAGATATTTTTCTTTCCGTTTGTGCCAATTACTACTGCAATCAATGCTTTTTGCTCATGCGAAAAGCCATAATTTAAGGCATTTAAGACTATATAGGCTGAGTTTTTATGATCGCCATAAAAGCCAATCTCTTGACCGACATTGTGAAGTTTTGCAGCAACTAAAAGCACTTCAAGATAGTTATCGCTTAGACCGTGAAGCTTTTTTAATACCATAAATATATCTTTTGCATACTTTGTGACCGATTTATTGCATGATAATATAAAACGATCTTGCAAACTTTTGATACTTGGATTAAAATTTTGCGGAAATTTAAGGCTAGGGCGTAAAAAATCTTTTAAGAACACTCCCTCTCTTACGCCAACCCCACTTGTTATAATATTTTTGGCATTTAGAGCTTTGGCGAGGGCCAAAAAGATATGTGCACCCTCTCTAATGGTGTCGTATCTATCTTTTTTTATAGGAAATTTATTTAGCTCAAGCACGCTAACATTTGCAATGCTCTCGATGTAGGCTTGCTCGTCGCTAAGCTTATAGCAAAAGCCATGAAGCGAAGAAAGAGGGTATGAATTTTTGCTCATTATAGCAGATGATATCGCTCTAAGAGAGCCACCAATAGCGATTATATTTTGGCATTTAAATCGCTCGTCTATCTGTTTTGCAACTTGTTCTAGAAATTTTGGCAATTTATTTAAGTTTTTTTTATCAAAAAAAAGCTCTTTTAATCTAACTGTGCCAATGTCAAGCGAGAGCGTATCTATTATTTTGCCTTTGCTTATTCTAGCAAGTTCAGTTGATCCGCCACCGATATCGATAGTGACGCATTCATCGATATTATGGAGTAAATTTTTGGCTGCGATCGCACCAAAAGTAGCCTCTTCTTTGCCGTCTATGACTTTTAAATTTATGCCAAGTTTTTTTCTTAAAAGAGAGATCAAAACATTTGCGTTTGGAGCGTCCCTAAGCGCTGAAGTACCAACACATAAGACTTTATTGCATTTGTAGCTTTTTATGATATTTGAAAATTCGCTAAAGGCTTTTAGCGCTTTTTCCATTGAGCTTTCGGATATTTCATTGTTTGAGCCATATCCACCTTCGCCTAGACGCACTTTTGTTTTATATTCAGCTAGTATAAAAAACGCTAAGCGTGACGTTCTCTCAAATATCGCCATTCGCATAGAATTTGAGCCAAGGTCGATTACTGCGGTTCTCTTTGCCATTTTTATCCTTTTATATTTAAAACTAGGCTTGCGACTGCACCGCTTCTATCGTTTCTATTTTTAATGTCTACTTCGCCACCAAGAGCCTGTGCTGCACCTTTAGCTAGAAACAACCCAAGTCCAGCACCACCTTTGTCGCCATATCTTTTAAATGGGGCAAATAAATCTTTGCTCTCATCTATGCCTATTCCTTCATCTATTACTTCGACGATAAATTTATTTTTTATAAGCTTAGAGCTAATCGTAATGGTGCTATTCTTTGGTGAAAATTTAATGGCATTTTGAACAAAATTTTGCACAATGTGTGTTAGTAAGCTAGTTTGTATTTTTAGATTTAAAATTTCTGGTTTTAGGTCTAGTTTTATATTTTTTTCATCATTTTTTGCAAGTATCTCATAGTTTTTTGCAAGTTTTTTTAAAAATCCTATGACATCGGTATTTACTGGCTCTTCAAACTGAGCTCCCTCTTGGCGGCCGATCTCAAGCACAGAACTTATCATCGCGTTCATGCCGTTTATAGCTTCATTATTTGATTTTAGAGCCTCGATATATTTTTCGCTCTCGCGTGGCTTTAAAAGTGTAACTTCATTTTTTGTTTTCATTACAGCCAGCGGTGTTTTTAGCTCATGTGCCACACCTACAAAAAGTTCTTTTTGGTATAAGACAAATGTTTGGATGCGAGAGATTAGCCTATTTATGCTCTGTCCAAGTGGTAAAAACTCATCTGGTAGACTTTTTATATCGATCTCATGAAGAAATTTTTCGTCTAAATTTGTAAGTTTGTGACTCAAAATTTTTATAGGTATTAAAAGCATTCTTGATAAAAATAGTGCATAAAAAAGCACCAAAAGTATCGCTGATACATTTACGATTATAATATCTATAAAAATTTCTTCTACTATATGAGCTTGAAGTGTAGTATCTTTTTCTAGGCTTAAATAACTGCTTTCATCAAGTTTTGTTATTAAAATAGTTTTACTTTGATCCTTTGATTTTTGTGTTACGATATATGTTTCTTTATCTTGTGGCTCGTCTGTTTTTATCGTTGCTAGAGTTTTATTTGGATTTTCTATCGTAAATGTTTTTGAATTTAAAGGATTGAAATTCTGAGGATTTTTTTTATAAGCTTCGGCTTGATAGTTTAGCTCATTAACTACATTTTGAAAAACGGTAACCCTTATATAGTGATAAAGCATTACCGAAATAACTACAATTAGCATCATAGCACCAGATGCTAATTGTAGTATAAATCTATTCCTTAGGCTTTTTTTGGAAAACAAAATCTATATCCGCGTCTTCTAACAGTTTCAATTGTTGAAATATTTAGCGGTTTGTCCATTTTTTGGCGGATTTGGTTGATAGCGACTTCAATGACGTTTGGAGTTACAAGCTCTGGCTCTTCCCAGATGGCATCAAGCAGTTGCTCTTTAGATACGATCTGATCTGAGTGTCTTGCAAGGTGAGTTAAGACTTCAAAAGGTTTGCCCTTAAGCTCAATATCACGACCCAAATATGTGATTTTTTCCTCATCTGGGTTGATGATGAGCTCATCGATTTTTATAATATTTGTACCGCCAAAGCGTAGTCTTGCTTCAAGTCTAGCTACTAAGATATCAAAATCAAATGGTTTTTTGATATAGTCATCAGCACCAGCTCTAAGTGCTTTTATTTCGCTTTCTTTGTCATCTTTTGCAGAAAGAACTACAACTGAAGTGCGTGGAGATTTATGTTTGATGATGTTTATAAGATCTATGCCATCGCCATCTTGGAGCATCCAATCAGTCAAAACCAGATCATAGTTTCTAATGCCTATATAGTACTCAGCATCTTTAAAATTTTCAGAGCTATCAGTTTGATAGCCAAACTCCTGCAAGCCCTCAGCAATCGTCTTATTTAGCGTCACTTCATCTTCAACTATTAAAATACGCATTTTGCTTCCTTAAACTAAAATTTATGGGCGATTGTATCATAAATTAAGCAATATTTCAAGATAGTTTAATAAATTTTTAAAAAATAGTGTTTATTTTTGCTCCAACAACTGCGTTTGGTAAAATTTCAGTTTTTAAAATTTCCATTTTAAGGCTAGTTAGTGAGCCAAATTTCTCTTTTAACGCTTTGCTAGTTTCTTCAAGCGACTCTTCAACGCTTTGAAACTGTCTTTCATTATAAAAATTTTTAACAAAGTCAATAATTAAAACATAATCAATAAAACCAGTTGAGCAAATTTCTAGATTCATTTGCACCTCTTGCTTAGCGACTCGCTCAAAATCAAGCATTCCGATGATCGTTTCAAATTTATAATCTTTAATGATCGTCGTCATCTCGCTTTTCATACGACTTTTTTCTCCTTACCGGATATTAAACGAATGATATTTGGTATGTGTTTATAAACCACCAAAAATGCGATGATTAGTATTGGAGCGTGTGTGTAAATTTCATCTAACTCTGGGTGGATTATAAAGCTTGATGCTATGAGAGCTATCAACGCGCAAAGCGAAGCAAGAGAGCTAATTTTTAAAAATTTTCCGACCACAAACCAAACAGCTAGAGCGATAATGATCTCAACTGGTAAGAAAAATGCGATCACTCCAGCTCCAGTTGCCACGCCTTTGCCGCCTTGAAAGCCCAAAAATATAGAAAAACAATGTCCAGCCACGCTTAAAACCGCCATAGTCCAAAGCACACTTTGACTAGCTCCTAAATATGAAGCGACAATAAGTGGCAAAACACCTTTTAAAACATCACAGACTATCGTTAAAATGGCTAGTTTTTTGGCTAATTTTGGATCTTTTTGTTTTAAAACTCTTAAAACATTTGTTGCACCGATGCTCTTGCTACCTTCGTTTTTTATATCAACATGCCCAAAAATTTTTGCAAGAATAAGACCAGACGGAATGCTTCCAAGTAAATAACTAATGGCATAAAGTATTAAATTTTGCATATTTTACCTTTTAAATTTAAAGAGAAATGATAGTAAAAAAATACTAATTGTTTTATAAATCATCTCCACAAAAGTACGACCTTTTCGTCATAGATATCGCTTTTCTTTGGTGAAATTTGTATTTCATTTATGTTGATATTTTTTATATCGTTTGCTTCTTTTAACGCATCGCACTCTTGTGCAAATTTCTCTTCAAGTTCGCTTATAGCTAAATTTATATCATTTACGCTTTGCTCGCTAAGTTTTACATCACTTCTTTCTTTTAAGACTCTATTTGCGCTTCTTGCACTCGATGCGATTTTACCCGCATTTTGACGAGATAAAAGCTTGTTGCCAAATATCGCTCCAAGTATGCTAGCGCCTATATTTATGGCAGCATCAAGCCCACTTGTGGTCATCTCTTTTTGCTCTTTATCAAGCTTTGTTAGAGCCTTGTTTAGCTTATCTTGTAAGCTTTTTCGTTCTTTTTCAAATTTTGCTGTGAGTTTTGCAGTTTGTTCTTCTAAAATTTCATTGCACTTATCTTGAAGCCTGATATAAAACTGCTCCTTTGTTTCATTTTTTTTTGAATAAATTCCCAATGCTTCAAAGGTGTTAAATTTGAAATTTCTATACAGATATTCTTTAAAATCTTTTTGGATATTGTCAAAATTTTTAGCTTTTAAGATGAAATTTGGCACAGCTGCAAAGCTTGCGTCACTTGGCTCATTTTCGCTTGCATCAACGTGCATGCCTTCGCTAGCCTCGCTCCAGTTTGGCTCTTTGTCATTTTCGCTAAGCTCGTAAAGGTAGCTTATTTCATAAACGCTATCGATGCCCTTTTTGGCGTCATAAATTCTTACCTTCGCACTTGCAAATAAATTTGGCGTGAGGCTTTTTGAGTTAGCATAAAGTTGCGTTATTTCATTTGAGATTATGGGCTTTATACTAAATTTCATCTCACTTTTATCGATCCTTGTATCAGATAAATTTTCTTTTTGCTCTTTCATCAAATTTGAAATTTGCTCACGGCTTAGCGGGCCTTTTAGATAGCTAAGTGCCCAGCGCGTGGAGATGACACTTAGTCCGTCTTCGTTTATATTTTTAACTAAAAAATTTCTCTTTGCCAAATTTGATATGAGATTTTCAAGCGAGGCTTTATCTAGGTTTGAGCCAGAGATACCACTTAGTCCACCTATAACGCGTGCTTTGTCCTGGGCTGTTTGGAGGCGGCCGATGAACCAAGTGCCGATGTTGCTAAGGCCTTTGTAGTCAAGATCTACTGGGTTTTGCGTGCTTAATACGCAGCCAAGACCAAATGCACGAGCTTGCTTTAAAAGTGTGAGCATAGGCATTTTTGATGGCGGATTTGCGTTTGGCGGAAAAAAGCCAAAAATTTCATCCATATAAAGGATCGCTCTAAGTGAGCTTGTGCCCTCGGTGCCGCGCATCCACGCGATGATCTCGTTTAGTAAAAGGGTGACAAAAAACATCCTCTCAGCGTCATTTAGGTGTGAGATCGTAAAGATATTGCACTTTGCTTTGCCGTTTTCGTCAAAGAGCATCTTTGAAATTTCTAGTCTAATGCCTTGAGTCCAACCTTTAAAACTTGGGCTTGCGATGAGAGCGTTTATTTTCATGGCAAGCTTTAGGCGCTCACTGCTTGGATAGAATGTATCGACGTCAAAAACGCCTATCTTTTTAAAAGGCGGATTTGCGATGAAATTTATGAGCTCTTCGATGCTGACATCTTTTTGCTCTTTAAATTTAGTATCAAATATGGTTGAGATGAGAAGCTGTTCTTTTGAATTCATGTCCTCGGAATTTATACCTACAAGAGATAATACCGAGGCCGCGAGCGAATTTATATAGTTGCTAAAAATTTCTTCGTCATTGATATTTGGGCAGGCAAAGTCGCTAAGTAGCGCCACGCCTATACCAGCTGAGCTTTTTGGGGTGTAGATGTTAAAGCTAGCGCTCTCTTTTAAAATTTTTACTCGCTCAAGATCTTGAAAACTCGACTCTATGCCGTTTTTCCAAAGCTCGGCTTGAGCAGCGGCAAATTCCTCTACACTTTGACCTTTATTAGCTACTTCTGCTTCATCTATGTATGGTAAAAAATCCTCCGGCCTCATCTGCGGAAAGGTGAGGGCCAAATTTGTGATATCGCCCTTTGGATCGATGATAATGGAAGGGATATTGTCTATGCAGGCCTCTTCTAAAAGCGTGATGCCAAGGCCTGTTTTGCCGCTACCAGTCATACCGATAATGGCTGCGTGAGTGGTTAAGTCCTTGTTTTTATAAAAAAATGGCTCTTTATCTTTTAGTCCGATGTAAAAAAGTTTTAAATTTTCTTGTATGGTTTTCACTAATTGCCTTATTCGTATAAATTTATACGTGAGCGAAGCTCGTCAAGCGTCTCTTTTATGCGCTTTTGCGTAAAATCTTTTATCGTTTCATCATCATCAATGAGTTTCATACAGTATCTAATGTAACCTTTATAGGTTATTTCAGTAACTAATTTTAGCCTTAAAGAAACTCTTTTTACTATTTTTTCAGACATCAAGAGATCAAAATTGACTTCTAATTCTTCGTTATCTTTAAAATTTGCAGATTGTGAACTTAATACACTTATGCCGCCTTCGGAAACATCATAAAGGCTACCTTCGATCTTGTCTTGTTTGCCTTTGATAATAGTTTTAGTAAAACGATTTGGTAAAATACGTTGGAATTTTCTTTTGTACGCATACATTGTTGTATTTAGCGAGAAATTTGAAAAAGTAACACTTTTATCTGTTATATTATAATTTATGATATCTGCACACAAAGGCTTTGAGAAAAAGCTATTTGGCAAAATAAAACCTTTGCCGTCTTGCTTCATAGCTAAAATTTGCATCATATCCACGCGAAAAACGACACTATCTTCTTTAACTTCTAAAATTTCAGCCTCATATTTTATATTTAGTCCATCATATAAATTTAAAAGCTCTGGCCTTACCTTGGCTTTTTTCATGCGAGTGAATGTATTGATCGGATCTTCATAAAAAAATGTTCCGGTTTCAATCATGTCTTTTACATTTGTTTCTTGCTGGTCTTTGGCACCACATAAAATTTCTTTGATTCTTGAAACGGCATTTACGAAATAACCTACGAAGGTGCTATTGTCGCAAGAGTGACTAAAATTTAAAGTCAAATTTAAAAGTAGGAAATTTATTAATTCGTCTCTTGCGTTTGATTTTGGTATTAGAATATTTAAATCATCTTGTAGCTGCGTAGCATTTGGCTTTTGAATAAGCAGTGTATCAAAGATGTTTTCAAGACAAATTTTTACCTGATCGTGCGGTACGATAAATGTTAGCTGTCTACAAAATTTGATACCATCGTCGATAAATTTATCTCTTAATTTAAGTATGCTATCTTCGCAATTTATTACAAGCTCTTGCCTGCCTTTAAAATCCATGTAGTCTCCGGAATGTTGTTGATTAAAGCCAAGGCTATGATATAAAAAGTTATATTAAAAAAGTATTTAAATTTATTTGGAGGAGAAATTTCTAGGTAAAGATACCTAGAAATTTCTATTGATTATAGTTTGCTTTCGTTGTGTGAAAGGTAGTCGGCAACACCTTCAGTGCTTGGTTTCATGCCAGCATCACCTTTATTCCAGCCAGCTGGGCAAACTTCGCCGTGCTCATTTGTAAATAGCATAGTATCAACCATTCTTATCATCTCATCGATGTTTCTGCCAAGTGGAAGATCGTTGATAACTGCATGGCGAACAGTGCCATCTTTATCTAGTAAGAATGAGCCACGAAGTGCTACACCAGCATCTTCTAGAAGTACGTCAAATCCGCGAGCGATTGATTTTGTCATATCAGCTACGATAGGGAAGCGAACTTTGCCAATACCGCCTTTGTTTACTGGAGTCTCTTTCCATGCAAAATGTGAGAATTGGTTGTCGCATGAAACCGCGATAACTTCGATACCACGTGACTTGAACTCGTCATATCTTTTGTCAAATGCGATAATTTCGCTTGGGCAAACAAAAGTAAAGTCCATTGGATAGAAAAATACAACCGCGCCTTTCTCGCCAATATTTTTATAAAGATTAAAATCATTTACAATTTGATTATTTCCTAAAACTGCTGCAGCTGTAAAATCAGGTGCTTTTTTTGTTACTAACATTTGTTCTCCTTAATAATAAATTTTATTGATTGCGAAATTATATCTATTCAAAATTAAATTTAGTTTAAATATATTTTAGAAATTTTTGTGTAGTAAATTTATTGTTATTGGTAAAAGCAGAAAATGGATTTTGTTAAAAGTTGTAAAAATTTGAATTTTTAAAAAATTATTGATGAGAATACTTGAAAGAAATTAGTAAAAGCGTTGCTAAAAATTTAGAAGATTACTTGCTGTAATTATTGTAAGTCGCTAAAA
Source organism: Campylobacter concisus (assembly GCF_015229955.1). NCBI lineage: Bacteria > Pseudomonadati > Campylobacterota > Epsilonproteobacteria > Campylobacterales > Campylobacteraceae > Campylobacter > Campylobacter concisus. The sequence goes on along the minus strand of NZ_JAAKYZ010000004.1, from coordinate 19,579 downwards.
TTTTTTCCACCAAATTTTAGAATCGCTGATCCCCATGTAAAACCGCCACCAAATGCATCAAGAAGTAAAACTGAACCATTTTTGATGCGGCCGTCTTCATAGGCATCATTCATAGCCATCGGAATTGAAGCAGAGCTTGTATTGCCATATTTAGCAACAGTTAAGACACACTGCTCATCCTTAAAATTTAATCTATTTTTTACTGCATCTATTATTCTTATATTTGCTTGATGAGGTATAAAAAAATCGATATCTTCGCTTTGCATTTTATTTGCATGCAGAATTTCTATTACGCTTTTGCTAAGTGTTTGAACTGCTATTTTAAAAACTTCATTTCCACTCATATGGATGAAATTTAGTCTATTTTTTAGTGTTTCCTCGCTGGCTGGAAATACACTCCCGCATCCTGGAGTTATTAAAAGTTCAGCTTGCTTACCGTCACTTGCTGTATGGATATCGATGATCTCATTTTCATTGCCACTACTAATTACAGCTGCACCTGCTCCATCACCAAATAGTATACAAGTGCTTCTATCTGTATAGTCAACAATAGAGCTTAATTTTTCGGCTCCGATAATTAATACATTTTTTTTGGCACCGCTAACAATGAGAGAATTTGCAAGCTCTAAAAGATAAATAAAACCTGTACAAGCCGCACTTATATCAAATGCTGTAACTCCATAGTTTAAACCCAAATTTGCAGCTATTTTGCAAGCAGTAGAAGGCATACAAAGATGATCTGGAGATATTGTAGCACAGATGATTGCATCTATTTGAGATTTGTCAAGTCCTGAGCGTTTTATGGCTAATTCACCAGCTTTTGTACCAAGGTCACTTGTTGTTTCGTTAGTTGCAATATGCCTTTGCTCGATACCTGTTCGCTTTACTATCCATTCATCACTTGTTTCAACCATTTTCTCAAAGTCAAAATTTGTTAAAATTTTTTCTGGAATGTAAGAAGCGATAGAAATCAGTGAAGCTTTTGGCATATTTTACCTTGCAAAGTGCGAAAGTTCTTCTTCGATAACTTTATTTATATTTGAATTAGCAAATTTTATTGCTTGAAAAATTGCATTTTTTATAGCTTTTGAATTACTTTTACCATGACTTATGATAACGCAACCATTTACGCCAAGAAGCGGTGCGCCGCCATATTCGTCATAGCTAACCTGCTTTTTAAGTGTCTTAAAAACTTTTCTCATGAGTACAGAGCCAGCTATAGCAAGAGGTGATTTTTTAATTTGTTTTTTGATAATTTTACCTATAGCATCTGCAACGCCTTCGCTAGTTTTTAAAAGAATATTTCCCATAAAACCATCACAAACCATTACGTCTATACTGCCATCAAAAATTTGATTACCTTCTGCATTGCCAACAAAGCTATCAAGTCTAGAAACTAATTTAAATGCTTCTTTGCTAACTTCATTACCTTTGCTTTCTTCTTCACCATTTGATAAAAGACCAACTTTTGGTTCTTTTCTACCTAAAATTTCTTTTGCATAGGCTTCACCCATTATGGCAAATTGAAACAAATGCTCGCTTCTGCAATCAACATTTGCACCAACATCTAAAACCAAAGTCGCAGATTCTTTTGAATTTGGCATAAGTGTTGCAATTGCTGGACGAGAAATATTTTTTAGTCTACCAATTCTTAGAGTAGCTAAGCTCATAGTTGCACCACTATGACCAGCAGAAACTACAGCATCAACTTCCTTATTTTTTAAGAGCTCAATTGCTTTGTAGATCGTACTATCTTTTCTTTTAAGCGCATCAGTTGCGCCATCTGCCATTGAGATAACTTCGCTAGCTTCTAAAAATTCGATATTTTTTAAATAAGACTGTGGAATGAGTGGTTTGATGACATTGCTATCGCCAACTAATACAGCTTTAAATTTTGTCTCTTTTAGTGCATCAATAACACCAGATATTATAGGATCTGCACCAAAATCACCACCCATAGCATCGATAGCAATGCGAATCATATTTTAATATTCACCTGTAGTTTTGTTTATGCGGTGAGGCATTTTCCAAGAACCATCTTTGTCTTTTACAGGTACTGGAAGTGTAACTTTATAATGTGTTCTGCGTTTTGCTGCACGAGAATGACTCACTCTTCGCTTTGGTACTGCCATTTTTACTCTCCTTTATAAATTTTTACATTTTTCACAATAGAAATAATCGCTTTTAAAAGCTTCTAACTCACTCTCAAAGACTTCTTTTAAATCAATATTGCCATCAAAAAATTCCATCGTATCGCTAAGCTCATTTTCGCTATCTTTATAAATACCGTCACTTAAATTTAGCTCTACATCTTGATCGATAGGTAACATAAATGCTTCACCGCATCGATCACAAACATAATTTATATTCCCTTTTATTTTGCCTTGGCATTTTACCAAAAAAGGGTCTTTTCTTTTTAAAATTCCAATAAAAACTAAATTATCATTTCCTACTAGCTCAAAGTTTATATCTTTGTTTGCTATTTTAGAAAAAGATATAATCAATTTTCTTGACCTAAAATTAGCAAATTTCTCTTGAAGCAAAAAAGAAATTTATTTCATTCACAGCATTTTCTAGACTATCACTTCCGTGAACTGCATTTGCATCAATGCTATCGGCAAAATCAGCCCTTATAGTACCAGGAGTTGCTTCTTTTGGGTTGGTAGCACCCATAAGCTCACGGTTTTTAGCAACAGCATTTTCACCTTCAAGTACCATAACCACAACTGGTCCACTAATCATAAATTCAACCAAATCATTAAAAAATGGTCTATCTTTATGAACAGCGTAAAATGCTTTTGCATCGCATTTGCTAAGTTGGATTTTCTTTGCAGCTGCGATCCTTAAGCCATTACTTTCGAATCTATCTATAATCTTTCCAACAACATTTTTCTTAACAGCATCAGGCTTAATAATAGAAAGTGTTCTTTGCATAAATTTTTCCTCAAATCTAGGTTATTTAAATTGAAGTTGGCAATTATATCAAATAAAGCTTAAAAATAAAATAGGCTCAAATTGAGCCCAAAATTTATCAATTTATTGAATAACTGGAATAGAACCATTGCGTGCATCAGCACCGATCTGATCGCGTGAAGGTTGTCCCGCTACAACAGCGTCCCATACAATACAACCATCAGTTGGACAGGCGGATGCACAGGCTGGCTCATCGTTGTAGCCTACGCACTCAACGCATTTGTTTGAATAAACATAGTATGTATCTGCTCCAGTTGGGTTGTCGCTATCATCAACGATAGCTGAAACTGGGCATTCATCAATACATGAACCACAGCTTATGCATATATCAGTTATTTTTACAGACATTTTTTCTCCTTAGATTAAAATTTGGCGTAGAATATCAAAAAAAGCTGAAAATGATATAAATAAGCCCTTAAATTTAACTACGATCTTAAATTTTAGAAAAACTACTTTATAAATCTTTTATCACTTTTAGACTAAATTTACAGATTAAAATTTTAAAAAGGTTGTATAAATTTAATGAACGATATTATTGAAATAACTGGCGCAAGGGAACATAACTTAAAAAATATAAATCTTAAAATTCCTAAAAATAAATTAGTAGTTTTTACCGGTCTTAGCGGAAGCGGCAAGAGCACGCTAGCCTTTGACACGCTCTATGCTGAGGGGCAGCGCAGATACATGGAGAGCCTTAGCAGCTATGCTAGGCAGTTTTTAGATCGTGTAGGCAAGCCAGATGTTGATAAGATCGAGGGTTTGACGCCTGCAATCGCGATCGATCAAAAGACGACTTCTAAAAACCCTCGTTCGACGGTTGGCACGATCACTGAAATTTATGATTATCTAAGGCTTTTATACGCAAGGGTTGGCGTGCAGCACTGCCATAAATGTGGCAAACCTATCTCAAAAATGAGTGCAAGCGACATCATAAATGAAATTTCAAAGCTCCCACTTGGCGCAAAAGTGATCATCTATGCGCCGCTAGTTCGTGAGAAAAAGGGCACATGGGCGGATTTGATCGAAAATTTACGCCAAAAAGGCTTTGTCAGAGCGCAAATAGATGGCGTGGTGGTGAGGCTTGATGAGGAGATCGAGCTAGCTAAAACGAAAAAACACACGATAAAGGTCATCGTTGATAGGATCGCTATTGATGAGCAAAATCACGAGCGCCTTGCAAGCGACGTGGAAAAGGCGCTAAATGAGAGCTTTGGCGAGGTCGAGATAGAGATCGCAAATGCTGATGAGCTGGGCTTAAAAGAGAGCTTTATACATTACAGCGAGCACATGGCTTGTTTTGATTGTAAAATTTCATTTACGCCGCTTGAGCCACTTAGTTTTAGCTTTAACTCACCAAAGGGTGCTTGCGAGCACTGCGACGGACTTGGCATAAGATATAGCCTAGATATGAGCAAGATCATCGATGAAGAAAAGTCGATAGAAAACGGTGCTATCAAGCTACTTTATGGCTATAACATGAGCTATTATTATAAATTTTTACTTGCTTTTTGCGAGCAAAATGGCATCGATATCAAAAAGCCTTATTGTGAGCTTAGCGAAGATGAAAAGAGGCTTGTTTTATATGGAAATGTCAAAGAAGTTGAGTTTTTTTGGAAGCGAAATAAACTACTTAGAAAGTTTGATGGTGTTGTTAAAATTTCACACGGGCTTTTGAAGGATTATAAAGACTTTGATGAGTATATGAGTGAGAAAATTTGTGATGCTTGTAACGGTCACAGGCTAAAGCCTCAAAGTTTAGCAGTCAAGGTCGCTGGCCTTGGACTTGGTGAAATTTTAGATATGAGCATAGAAAACTGCACCGCTTTTTTCTCGAATGAGAAAAATTTCGCATATCTTAGCGACTATGACAAGGCGATCGCAAAGCCTATCTTAAAAGAGATCAACGAGAGGCTTTTCTTTTTGTATGACGTGGGGCTTGGCTACTTGTCGCTTGGACGTGATGCTAGGACGATCAGCGGTGGCGAGGCACAGCGCATCAGGATCGCCAGCCAGATAGGAAGTGGGCTAAGTGGCGTCATGTACGTGCTTGATGAGCCAAGTATTGGCCTACACGAGCGAGATACACTAAAACTCATAAAAACGCTTAGAAATTTACAAGCCAAAGGCAACTCTGTAATCGTCGTCGAGCATGATAAAAAGACGATAGAAGAGGCTGATTTTATCGTAGATATCGGCCCTGGAGCTGGTAAATTTGGTGGTAATGTGGTCTTTGCTGGCATGGCAAAAGAGCTTTTAAGCTCAAACACTCAGACCGCACAATACATAAACGGTAAGAAAAAGATCGACTATCAAAAAAATAGAAAAGCTGAGAAGTGGCTCGAAATTTCAAATGTAAATATCAATAATATCTCAAATTTAACCGCGAAATTTCCGCTTAGAAACCTTGTAGGTATCACTGGCGTTTCAGGATCTGGCAAGAGCTCGCTAATACTTCAGACCTTGCTTCCAGAGGCGCAGGAACAGCTAAATAGAGCAAAAAAGGTAAAAAAGATAGCTGGGGTAAATTTAAGTGGACTTGAAAATTTAGACAAGGTCATATACCTCGATCAAAGCCCGATCGGCCGTACTCCACGATCAAATCCAGCGACATATACTGGTGTGATGGATGAGATAAGAAATTTGTTTGCACAGACCAAAGAGGCCAAGCTTAGAGGCTATAAAATAGGGCGCTTTAGCTTTAACGTCAAAGGTGGGCGCTGCGAGAAGTGCCAAGGTGAGGGTGAGATCACGATCGAGATGCATTTTTTACCTGATATAAACGTGGTTTGTGACGTTTGTAATGGCGCTAGATACAACGCCCAAACCTTGGAAATTTTATACAAAGGCAAAAACATCGCCGAAGTACTAAATATGAGCATAGATGAGGCGGTTGAGTTTTTCAAGGCTGTGCCAAAGATCGCTTCAAAACTTACCACACTGCAAGACGTGGGGCTTGGCTACATCACGCTTGGACAAAATGCAGTCACACTTAGCGGCGGCGAGGCGCAGCGCGTAAAGCTAGCAAAAGAGCTTAGCAGAAGCGATACCGGAAATACGCTTTATATCCTTGATGAGCCAACGACTGGGCTTCATTTTGCCGATGTCGATAGGCTAGTAAAGGTGCTAAATCACTTAGTTGATCTTGGAAATTCAGTCTTTGTGATCGAGCATAATATGGATGTTATCAAAAACTGCGACTATATCGTAGATATGGGACCAGAGGGCGGCGCAAAGGGCGGTAAAGTGATAGCGTGCGGCAACGTAAAAGAAGTAGCTAAAAACTATAAAAAAACTGGTAGCTACACTGGAGAATTTCTGGCACAAGAGCTTGAGGAAATGAAGAAAAAGTAGAAATTTAGCTCAACCGTTTCTTTGTAAAATTTGAAACGGTTGAGGCGTGTTGGAGCATTAGCTAATTTTTAAGGTCGATTTTTCATCTATCGCACTTAAAGCTAGAGCCCAAAATAGTAGCATTAAAAGTGCATTTTCATGGTGAAATGTTGTATTTGCAAGTGAAATTATATTATTAGCCATAAGCATTAAAAGTGCAAGAAAAACTATGCTATTTTGTCTAAAATCTTTAATGAATTTTATAAATAGTGATAGTTGAAATACCAAATATGCAAGCAAGGCAACGATGCCCTTTTCTGTTAAAAATGTTAAAAAGGTATTGTGTGCATGACTAACATGAACTTCAACATTGCCTGGAAAATATTTTGTTATATCAATGATCTTAAACTCACCAGAACCTATCCCAAATAAAGGGTGTTCTAACCACGTATAAAATGCACTAGCAAAGATTGGATATCTAGTCTCTGATCCAGTGACCCCCTTTGTTAGTTGACTATACAATCTTTGATCTTGAGTGATATTTGTTGATATGTACATATAAGAAATAGCTATTACACCAAATAAAATTATCAAACTTAATAAAAATTTTATTTTTATCTGTTTATTTAAAATTTCAAAAAGCAAGTAAGTAAAAATAATGATTGGCAAAAGATACATTGTAGCTCTAGAGCCAGCTATCATTATTCCAAGGACGCAAATTCCGGCAACACTTATGCCTATATACTTTTCAAAAATTTCTTTGCTATTTATCGAAACTAATGCTACACAAAAAACTAGTAGCATAAAAATAGCGCTATGATTTACGTGTCCTATTGATTTAAGCTCAAAAAGTGCAGTCGGATCACTTGAAGTAAATTTCTTAACACAAGCTGGAATAAATGCAACGATAAAACCAGCAAATAAGGCAAAAAATAAAAATTTAAAATTTATTTTTTCTATGCCAACACTTCTGGCTACAAAGAAAAATAGCATACACCTTAGTGGATCAAGCGCTCTTGATGCAGAAACTCCATTTACAAGGCAACTTATAAAAGTAGCCAAAACAAAGATAAAAAGTGAGATACTTATGAGATCAAATTTAAATTGCCTTTTTTCTTTGACGCAAATATAAATTCCAGCCAAGACAAAAAGTGTAAGTGAAATTTGTTTTAAACCTTCAGTTACTGGTAGCGTAAATAAGATGATAACTAAAAAGAGATTGTAGAGCTTAGACACAATATCGTTTTTCATGCAGATCCTTTAAATTTTAAGTGGGCATTTTATCATTGCTGAACTAAAAATAATATACAATTAAACAAAAATTAAAAGGAAGTATCATGCCTGATGTGAAAATAAGCTTTGTAGTGCCTGTTTTTAACAAAAAAGAGCACATTAGGGATTGTTTAAATTCGCTTATATCTCAAGACATGGATGATATTGAGATTATAGTTATTAATGATGGAAGTACTGACAATACGCTAGAAATATTAGAAGAATATAAAGATAAAATAATATTAAAAACAAAGAGCAATGCTGGTGTCAGTGCTGCCAGAAATGACGGTATATTACTAGCTAGTGGGAAATATACTATCTGCGTAGATGCTGATGACTATGTGGAAAAAGATTATGCTTCATGCGTTTATGATATCTCAGAAAAATTTGATGCCGACATAGTGATAACAGATATGTGTAAGGTCTATGGTCATAAAAAGCTCCTTTTAAAGGATTTTGAGACAAAAGAGGATGGCGTAATCGATAAAAACGAGTATTTAAAAAGGCTTTTGGCCTCAAGGCACAACAAAGTCTTGCATAATGCGGCAAACAAGGCGATTAGGACTAAAATTTTAAAAGAAAATTTATTTCCAGTTGGGATCACGCAAGCTGAAGATTTTCACGCTATAGTGAGAAATGTTATCGCTTCAAAAACTCTTGTAAAGTTAAATAAAGCATTTTATTATTATAAGATCGGAGACAACAACACTGCTGGTTTTGAAAAGCTAAAAGCTGTGATGGATCATAAATTTGTTTATGACGATATAATCTCAATTTTAAAAAACAAAAATTTAGCTCTTGAAATGGTGCCTGATCTAGAATTTAGAAAGATAAAAAGCGTCTATATGCCAGCTATTTCGGCGAGACCAAATCTAAAAAATAGTAGCTATGTAAAGGCACTTGATCTTTTTTATGAAGATATCGATATCATCATAAACTCATCTGGTTTTTCAAAGCTTAGATTAAAACAAAGAATTTTGCTTAAAGTGCTAAAAAATATAAAATCGTACGAAAATGTATCAAAAATTTTAAAAATCTTTAATACAATAAATGGCTTTTTGTCAAATAAAAAAATGAAAGAATTTAAAGAGTAAAAAATGATAAATATACTTGAGCTTGAAAGCTCTCTTGGATTTGGTGGGCAAGAACACCGTACACAGCGTGTGATAAATGGGCTAGATAAGAGTAAATTTAAGGTTTTTTATGGGCTAAATCCTGGCTCAAAAAGCTTTGAGAAGCAAATAGAGTGTGAATTCGTTGAGTTTAATCTCAAAAAGTCTTTTAATATCTTTGAAATTTTAAAAATTTGCAAATTTGTAAAACAAAATAATATAAAAATCATCTCAACGCACTCAGGAAAGGACGGTACCATAGGCGCTATCGTAGGCAAAATTTGTGGTGTTAGTGTGGTTCGCACTAGGCATTTGCAGCTACCTATAACATCGCCTTTGCCTTATAATCTAAGTACAAAAGTAGTCGGCGTGTGTGACTCAGTATGCGAGGATCTTATAAAAAGAGGCGTGAAAAAGGAAAAAGTTATCAAAATTTATACAGGTATCGATACTCAAAAATATACGCCAGAATTTAAGATAAATATGAAAAAAGAATTTGGCTTAAATGACGACGTAGTTGGAGTTTGCATCGTTGCAGTGTTAAGAGCTGCTAAAAATCATAAGCTCTTAATCGATGCATTTAGCGAGTTAAATTTAGAAAAATCAGCCCTTTTTATCGTAGGTGATGGCCCACAAAATAAAAATTTACACGAATATATAAAAGATAAAAAAAATATCTTTATGCTCGGAAATAGAACCGATGTGAGCGATTTTTTGGGCTCTCTTGATATTTGTGTGTTGCCTTCAGAGATGGAGGCGATCGGTGGAGCGCTACTTGAAGCGTCTTCTTGCAAGTTAGCCACTATCGGAAGCGACGTGGGCGGTCTTGGTGAGGCAGTGAGTGATGGAAAGAGTGGATTTTTATTTAAAAATGGCGATAAAGAGGGACTAAAAAAAGTACTTGAAAGGCTCATCTTGGATAAAAATTTAAGAAAACAGATGGGTGAGTTTGGCAGAGAGTACGTAAAAGAGGTTTTTAGTATCGAAAAAATGATAGAAAACACACAAAATTTATATATGGAACTTGCAAAATGAGCGTAACAGTTTTAATGTATCATCATGTGCTTAAAAAAAGTGGGTTTATTGCAAGTAGCGTAGATGAGTTTAGAGATCAGATGAAATTTTTGGCTCAAAATGGCTACAAATCGCTAAGCTCTGCTGAGTTTGTGGCATATAAAAAAGGTGAGCTTAGCGTGCCTAAAAAGAGTGTCTTTATCACATTTGATGATGGCTGGAAGGATAATTTTATCTACGCATATCCTATTATCAAGGAATTTAATCTTAAAGCGACTATTTTTCTAGTTGCTGGCTGGATAGAGCAGGCGAGTAGAAAAAGTGGCGAGTTTATAGAGCTAGATCATAACGAATACAAAAATGCTGCACCAACTAGACCTGAAGATGTCTTTTTAAACTACGAAGAAATAACAAAGATGAAAGAGTGCTTCGACTTTCACTCGCATACTTACACACATTTTGATGATTATTTTGGTATTTGTGAAATGAAAGAAAATTTTACAAAGTGCAAAGAATTTATGTATAAAAATTTTGGCTTTGATGACAAGCTACTTTGCTGGCCAAGAGGTAAATTTAATGATGAGATAAAAAATGTGGCAAAAAGCATTGGCTATGAGGTTTTTTTCACAACAAAGCGTGGGATAAATAAACCTGATGGTGTGCTTGATGACATAAGGCGTATAGCTGTAAAAAAAGATGCAAGTTGGCTAAAAAAGACACTATTTATCTATCAAAATGACTTTTTGGGCTCAATATATTCAACACTAAAATCTTAGGAGAAATTTTACTTTGTAAAAATTCTCTCATTTTTAGCTATATGTTTTTCATAAAATCTTGAAATTTTGTATGAGAAATTTTTATTACATCTTTTAAAAAGAGAATTTATCTTCTCTTTTTGCTTTCTTTGGATTTCCAAGCTAGAGCTATTTAGCTCCTCTGGATGAGAAAAGATATTGCTAAAATACATTTTTAGATCAGTATTTTTTAGGATCGCTTCCCATTTATCGGCTCCGTAAAGGCCATCTTTGTAAAAATCAAGCAGAGCTTTTGCACTCTTTCTTGTTAGAATGTAAGCAGCCGTTCTATATATACTAGCGTATGAGTATGGTGAGATAAGATATAAATTTTCTTTTATTTTTTTGCCAAAAGCACGAAATCTACTATTTAATCCATCTTGTACACCGCATATCAAAATGCTATCACTACTTATATCTTTGCATAGCAAAAAGGCCTCATTTATTAACTCGTCATTTCCAATAACATCATCCTCTAATATTAAAGTAAATTCCGCGTTGCCTTGTAAAAAATCCTCATAAGCTTTTATGTGTGACATTGTGCATGCTAGCTCACCTGGTGTCGCAATTAATGGCGGTATCTTAAATTTATAATCTTCATTGCAAGATTTTAACAAGCAATCTATCATGGCGCTGTAATACTCATTGACGCTAAAATTTTTAGCATCAACTGCATCTATTATTTTAAATTCATCATATCTTTTAAATTGTCTTTGTAAATTTTGCCTTCGCTCTTCATCTCTTTTTAATGATATTACATAGATGGGATTATTCATTTTTTGCTCCAACTTTTGAGTCAAATTCTAACTTGACTTTATATGCAAGGCCTGCTAGATCAAGCTCTTTTTTGTTTATATGCTTTTGGGTGTTGATAAAATCGTCTCTAGAATTTCTTTTATAAATTCTAGCGATTCGAGCTTCTTCATCAGTGTTTAAAATACAAAGAATGTCACATTTACTTATACGTAAAAGTGGATTTGTGCTTACGTATATTAAGACTTTTACAAATGGCATGATAAATTTAAAGAATGGCTTTAACTCGTCTTGATGATCACTTTTGATTTTTATCTTTGGACGAGCTATAAATAAATTTAGGCTCATTACATCATCATCGATTACAGCGATTTGATAAGGTTTAAAGTTTTTAAATCCATTTTTTCTAATTTGTTTTGCAAGTGTGCTTTTGCCACTACCATGAAGCCCAGTAAGAGCGATTAAGGCTCGTTTTTTATCTTTTAAAATTTCTTTACAAGCCTCATTTAATGCTCCAAGCATTATTTATAGCCTCTATTTCTAAAATTTGAATATAAATTTCCTAGCACCGGCGTAGAATAGATAAAAAGCTTCTTTTTGATCCTAAAAATGTAGTCGCTCTCGCTTTTTGCATTGTTTGATATGTCTATGCGTCTTATCTTAAATTTATCATCTCCTACGCAAAATCCACCATCTATCACACTAAAAGCAAAGTCATAATACTCTCTTACAACTTTTAGTGAAAGCTCGTTAAAGTGCCCTTTGGGAAAGCAAAAGCCAAATTCTTGTTTTTCGGGAAATAGCTCTTTTATCTTAGCCAGCGAGCTAGAAAATTCCTCTCTTAACTTTGTTTCATCATTGCTTTTACAAGAAAAGTGGCTCGCTGTATGGCTATCAAACTCAAAAAGCCCGCTCTCTTGCATCTGCCTAATCTCGTCTAAATTTAAAAAATACTCCGCGTCTTTATCATAATCGATCTCTTTATGTTTTTTAAATGCAAAGTCGTAATCTTGTCTTTTAAAATCCTTGATCTTATCTGTTATCAAAAAGCAAACAGCTGGAATATTTAGCTCTTTCAAGATAGGAAATGCAAATTTATAATTATCAAAATATCCATCATCAAAAGTTAGTAAAATGCTCTTTTTTGAAGCTTTTGCTCGGCCACTAGTTATATCTTTAAACTGGCTGTAGTTTATAAATTTATAGCCCTCATTTAACGCCATCAAAAGCGCCTTTTTAAATAGCTCTGGCTTAATGGCAAAGTCGTTTTTATTGTTATTACAGTGGTGCATCGTTAGCACGCAAACTGGGTAGTTCATTTTTGCTCCAGTAAATTTTTAATAGCCTCTTTTAGCGCCTTGTGGCTAAAGTTTTCATCCACAAATTTAAAGGCGTTTTGTGAGTAAATTTTGGCTTTTTCAGGCTCATTTATCAGCTCCAAAATGCACTCTCTTAGCGAAATTTCATCTAAATTTTTAGCACAAAGCCCACGCTCTTTGTTTTTAACTAGTACATTCATTGGTGCGTTATCGTAGACTACGACTGGTACTTTTGAGCTCATTGCCTCAAGTAGGACTGTACCAAGCCCCTCAGAGTGCGAAGCAAAGACATAGATATCAAAACTTTTTATAACATTTGCCGCGTCATTTCTAAAGCCAGTGAAGATGATCCTGTCTTTTTCGTCAAACATAGAGGCGATCTGCTCTTTTGTGCTGTCGCTAATGTTGCCAGAAAATACAATAGTCGCATCCTTTGACTTTAAAATTTCTTTTGCGGCACTTGCAAAGTCAAAGACGCCTTTTTTGCGGTAAAGAGAGGTGAAAGTACCGATGACTAGCTCATCTTTTGCGACATGAAACTCATCTCTAAAAGTGCTTTTTGTGCTATCAATCTTTTCAACATCAACCGTGCTTGGCATAAAAACTAGCCTATCTTCGCTAACGCCGATGCTTAACAAGTACTCTTTGACGCTATCTGAGATGTATAAAATTTTATCAAATAGCTTTTTGTGCATGAGTTTTGAAAGAAAGCCTTTTATAGGAAAAAGATTATGCCTTTCCTTGTAAAATTTAACGCCCTTGCTTCGGTAAAATAGTCCAGCAACGGCGCCGACCCAGCTATCAGTCGAGCCATGTGTGATTACGATATCTATCTTGTTTGAGCTTATCGCTTCGCAAAGTGCTGGCACGCTTTTATGAAAATTTTTCTTATTCATCTCTTGTGCTATAACACTAAAGCTTTCTTCTTTTGCAATGCTTTCTATCTGAGAGTTTGGGTTGCAAAAAAGTATGACATTATGACCCATCTCGCGCATAAAACGCATCTCATTTAGCGTCTTATTTTGCTCGCCACCCCAGTTAAAAAGTGTCTGCGTGTGAAGAATATTCATCTACCTATCCTAAAATTTCTTTTATTTTGGCTTTTATTTTTGGCATTTCGTCGCTAAAATCCATCAATGTCTTTTCTATGCCATGCTTTGCTATGCCCTCTTTATCGCAAGGCACAAAGTCCCAATCTTTTTGATAGACGATATGCTTGCCCATGCTTTGTATGCCATTTTGCGCTGTGTAGCCATTTTCCATAAGTGAGTTATCCCAAGGCCCCCACTCAAAAGCATTGCTTGGACCAAAAAAGGCTATGACTGGCACGTCATTTGCCGCAGCGATGTGCATTATAGCAGTATCAACACCGATAAAAAGGCTTGAGTGCTTTGATATGGCGATCGTTTGTTTCAAATTTAGCTTACCACCTAAATTTATAGGCTCGCTCTTACAAATTTTTAGTACGCTTGCTAGCTTTTCTAGCTCATTTTCTTTATTATCACTTGTTAGCACGACCTTTACGCCAAGCTCATTTTCGCAGTAGTCTATGAGCTCTGCCATGCTCTCATCATTTGCGCATTTAAACATCCAGCGGCTTGTAAGATGCATATGTACAAAGTATTTTGGTAAATTTAGATGCTCCACGCTCTCGTCTGAAAATACACTCACCTTTTTGCTCACTGGTTCAAACCCCAAAGCCCTTAAAGCGTTTAGATTATGATCGATCGTATGTGAAAAATTTTCATAGTATTTCGCTTTGACGTTTAGAAGTTTATTTATTGATTGATTTTTGCCAAGAAAGCCTACTATTTTTTTGATCTTTGCATATTTTGAGATGATGATGCCGCGGTCTCCCGTGGTTGTTTGCACCGCCATATCGTATTTTTCTTTTTTGATGGCTTTTATAAATTTTATCTCGGTAATTAGTTTTTTTAAAAAGCCAGAATTTGCACTTTGTCTATCGTAAATGTGGATTTTGTTTATGTAAGGATTTCCTTCTATCATCGCTTCTGTGCCTTTATTTAGGGCAAAGTCGATGGTTGCGTCTGGGTAGTAGTGGTGTAAATTTTCAATGAGCGGCGTAGTCAAAAGTACGTCGCCGATGTTTCTAAATTTAATTACAAGTATTTTCATTTTATGTATTTCCAAAATGTGTACTGAGCGTAAAGTCTGGCTATGACGTAGCCAGTAAAGCCCTCTTTAAAGCCGCCTTTTAGCACATAAAGCTTAAAAAATGTCCACGCTGGGCTTGTTAGAGCTTTAAATAAATTCTTTTTTGCGCCCATGCTTGAGTAGCGATTTTGTTTAGCTATAAACTGCTCGATGCTCTCATATGCGTAGTGTAAGAAGTGATTTTTAAGTGCTCCAAGCTTTTGCGAGCCGTCATTTAAAACGACCTTTTCATGCACAGCTCTGCCATCAAATTTGGCAAAATTTTTGTTAAAAAGCCTCACTGTGTAGTCTGGATAGAGCCCCATATTTTTGATCGATTTGCCAAAGAAAAAATTTAGCCTAGCTACGTTGTAAGCCATAAATTTTGGCTCTTTTAGTGTATCTATGATCTCGTTTTTAAGTTCATCCGTGATCACCTCGTCGCTGTCAAGCACAAAGATCCACTCATTTTTAGATAGATCCACGCCCTTTTGCTTTTGCGTGCCAAATCCCAGCCAAGTTTGCTCGTGAAATCTCACGTTGCTAAAGCCATCACAAATTTGCCTTGTGCTATCTTTTGAGCCGCTGTCAACCACGATGACCTCATCAGCAAAATTTGTACTTTCTAGCACTTCTTGTAGATATTTTTGGCTGTTGAAAGTTAAGATGACGACACTTAGCATTTATACTCATTTTCGTAAAATCTCTTAAACCTTTGGTGAAACCAAAAGTACTCCTCAGGCCTTGCTCTAACCATCTCTTCGCACGCGCTACACTGCATTTGCGTTACTTTTCGTACCGCCTCTTCTTTGTCAAATTTATTTATATCAATGGCTGGCGAAAAGCAAATTTCGCTTATATTTTCATCTTTTTGATAAATAAATGCATTAATTATTAGGGCATTTGTTTTTTGAGCTAGTACGCTCGCAGCTGGCGTGTGAAGCACATCTTTGTCAAAAAATTTCACCTTTATGCCATCTTTTGGAGCGGTATTTTGATCGACTAAAATTCCCACTATTCGCCTAGCTTTTAGCGCTTTTAAAATATCTTTTGCGCCGCCATCTTTGTTGATGAGCTCCACGTTAAACTGTGATCTGTTGGCTCTTAAAATTTTATCCATGACGCTACTATCAAGCCTTCTGCCAAGTACTGAGACTGCACCAAAACGAGCAGCCATTGCTAAGCTAAAAAGCTCCCACTGCCCAAAATGCGCGGTCGTCACGATAATCGGACGATCAAGCTTAAGCGCTTCAAGCAGATTATGCTCATTTTTAAAACTAACTTTTTCAAGCACTTTTTGCTTTGTCGTGTTTTGATTGAGGATAAAATTTATACCAAGATATTTTGCAAAGTTGTAGTAACATTTTTTAGTGATCTCTAGCTTCTCTTCCTTGGTTTTTGACTCACCAAATGCAAGAGTTAAATTTGTCATAACGACGTGAAGTCGCTTTTTATTAAGCTTCATATACGAAAAAGCTAAAAATTTAGCGAGCAAATCTCTAAGTGAGCTAGGTAGTAAAAATATAAAAAATTTTAAAGTATAAAAGCCAGCCAGATAGAGCCTATCCATTTAGTAGCCTTTTTGCAAAATTTGCAATCGTTTCTGGGAAAATCTCTCTTATGCAAAAGTCGTTTTTATCGATACTTCTGGCGTCTATTTGCTTGCCCATATCTATAACTAAATTTTTATCCGTGATGTAAGCATTTCTGTGGCTTGGACGGTTGCCAAAAAGTGTGATAGAAGGCCTATTCATCGCCCAAGCAAGGTGTGTTAGACCACTATCGTTGCCGATTATCAGATCACAGCTTGCAATGAAGCTTATCATCTCTTTTATGCTAAGTTTTTCAAGTAGCTTTGCTGAGGTGCCTGAGATGATCGCCTCAGCCCTTACTTTCTCGCTCTCACTTCCGTAACAAAGGTAAATTTCACACCCTTCAAGGAGCCTAATCACGTCTTTAAATTTGTTATAAATTTTGCTCTCTTCGCTTGCAAAGGCAGCGATTAAAACGCGCTTTTTACCACTTTCATTTTTATAAATTTTACTTGCTTCAAAACAAGGTACTTTTTCTAAAATTTCACTTGCTTCAAAGCTAAAATTTAGAGCGTATCCAACAAGGCTTAAATTTCTAACTATGATATTTTCATTGTAGTCGATCTTAAATTTATGCTTGTAAAGCCTAGCTGCGATCTTTTCTTTGACACTTTCTCTACTAAAGCCATAAGTTTGCTTGCCTATTATTTTTGCGACGACAGCTGATTTAAAAAGTCCTTGCAGATCGATCACTTTGTCAAATTTACTAAGAGTTTTTAGTATCTTGTAGCTTTGTTTAAAGCTTTGTTTAAGCGGTAAAACGACTAGCTCGTCGATAAGCGGATGATCTTTTAAAAGGCTTGCGAAACGAGCATCAACCAGCCACGTGATATGGGCATTTGGGTAGTGCTTTTTGATAAACTGAAGCACAATAGCTGCGTGCACGATGTCCCCAAGAGCGGAGAGTTTGACGATGGCTATTTTTAGTTGATTTTTGTTTTGCATTGATCACTTTAGATATAAATTTTTGGTATGATTTTAAAAAAAAATGCTTAAAAAAGGGCTAAAATGGCGAAAAGTTACATCTGTGTCTTTGACTGCGAAACGATACCTGATGCAAATTTGATAAGAAAAATTTATGGCATTGATGGGAGCGATGAAGATGTGAGCATGCAAGCGATGGTGCTGCAAAAAGAGGCCAGCGGGAGTGAGTTTTTACCTGTGATGTTTCATAGAGTTGTGGCGATCTCTGCAGTAATGGCCGATGAATACGGCAAATTTTTAAAAGTTAGCACGATGGAGGGTAAGGACGAGCGCGAGATCATCGCTAAATTTTTAAAATTTATAAATGATTATAACCCAAGGCTTGTTAGCTTTAATGGCCGTGGCTTTGACCTACCGATGCTAATGGTACGTGCGATGCGCTACAACCTAAATGCGGCAGCGTATTACGAGAGCGAAAACAAAGAGCTAAATAAAAATAAATGGGAAAACTATAGAGCCAGATATTCGCCTAAATTTCACCTTGATCTGCTTGATTTTATAAGCGATTTTGGAAGCGTAAGAGGGCTAAAGCTTGATACGCTTTGCGCTAGCTTAAATTTACCTGGCAAGTACGATGTGCACGGCGATCAAGTGCTTGAACTCTACTACGCGGGCGAGCTTGATAAGATAAACGAGTACTGCGAAAGCGACGTGCTTAACACCTACTGGCTCTTTTTAAAATTTGAACTTTTACAGGCAAATATCTTACAAGATGACTATATAAATCACCTAAACGTGATGAGTGAATTTCTAGCCAAAAACTGCGCTCACAGAGGATACACTGAGGTCTTTTGCACTGCGATAAGCGACGAGCTAGCTAGACTTAATGGCAAGCTTGATTACGAGATAAAGATCCAAAAAGAAGACGATGAAGAATTTGACGATTTTAGCGATCTTGATGGTGTGAAAGATACACCAGAGCAGCTAAATGAGCGTTTGGTAAGACAAGGGCTTGATGGGCTTTTAAAAAAAGCTAGCGAGGTTGCGTCAGCTGCCAAAAAAGATAAGAGTTTTGCCGAAGAGAAACTACCTGAAATAAATTTGGAGGAAGAATAGAAAATCTACGCTTTTAGGCCGTAAAATATCTTTTGCTACTCTATGGAATTAATATCCTGATCCGCGGAATATCACGGGTACTCAAATCCAAATTCATACTCTTTTAAAACTCCATTAGAAAAGATGAATTTCTCGTAGTAGAGTAGCATATCAAATTCTTGCAAAAGTTTGCTTTCATTTTGCTCAGTGATGTAGGTGACAATAGAAATGGCATTTTCTTCTTGCAGATCGTTTGGCTTACCTAGCTTCTTTAAAATTTGCTCTTGTTTGTCGCCAAGTTTGATACCAGAATTTGTAGTAAAATCTTTTATTTTGCTGGAATTTATATAATCTTTAGTCAAATTTTTATCAAAAAATTTAACATTTATCCTTTGGACCTCACCGCTACTACCACAACAAAAATCGAGCGTCATTATCTGTGTTCTTGATAAATTTATGAAGCTTGCCTTTTCGCCATCTAAGAAATATTTGATTTTTTTAGATGATAAATTACTTGTAGGTAAAATTTTACCTACTTTGATTTTGTCTATGCTTGTTGTGCGCGGTAAATTTTCACTAGCTGTTAAATTTAGAAAACCTAAAATTAGAGATAGTATTAAAAAATGTCTTATCATATTATTCCTTTACTGTAATTTTTTTTGGAGGCTTAGAGTTATTTGGATTATTTTTCATGTTAATAGTAGCATGAATGCTCTTTTCGTGTTTTAATAAATTTTTCATAATTTCTTCAAACTCCAAAAGCTCTTTTTGGGTGCCAGTAACTCCAATACAACCAAGTGTTCCTTTGCTGTTACCATCGGGATGAATTCTTAGAAGTGATCTTTCAGTTTTAAATTGTGGATTTAGGTTAAAACTAAAACCTACTCCATGAATATTCATACCAGGATTATAATCTTTGTCTTTTCTTCTGTCTCTATATGTATCAACTGTATATTCTCCATTTTGTGGAGCACCGCTTCCAAATCCACCAGCTACCATTGCAATGGACAGTATAATGTCATCATTTTCTTTTAAATATAAAAGTCCATTTCCCATTTTACCATTTTCCATTATTCCCTCGATTAATATGTCGTATATCTTATTATTGACATCAACCCCAACCCCCTCATCCCCATCTTTCCACATACCTTTATCTACTCTAGTTAAACTCTTTGATTCATTAAAAGAGTTAATAAATTTATCCATATTCTCTTTATTTAATAAATTTATACCAAGCTTATCATCTT